>NZ_JBEYXK010000077.1:0-23919 GCF_040645035.1 Streptomyces sp. NPDC046876
GGGGGGGGGGGGGGGGGGGGGGGATGGGGGGGCGGCCCGGGCCGGTGCGCACCACGTGCCCCCGCAGACGGGTCAGGATTCCTCGGGCTCCGGGAGCGCCGCGATGACGACCTTGGCCTCGTCCTCCGTCAGCTCGATCCCGAACTGCCGGTCCAGCAGCTCGCGGACCTCCTCGTCCACCACGTACCGGACCTCGACGGTGCCGTCGGACCGGGTCAGCGTGAGCTTGCGGTGGTTGAGGTTGAGCCGCCGGTCCTCGGCGATGTCCTCGAGGAAGACCCGGCCGGTGAACGGCGAGTGGGAGTGGGTGGAGATGTACCAGTTCGCCACCACGCAGTCGATGTGGTGGTGGGGTGTGGTGGTGTACCAGTACAGGGGGAACCAGTCGTCCTCCCGGCGCAGCGAGAGCACCCACTCCTTGTCCGAGCCCTGCACCCGCGCCAGCCGGTACACCCAGCCGCCCTGGTCGCAGACGGTGCCGTCGGCGACGAGGAGCGGCTCGAGCGGGCCGTCGTCGCCGAAGCCGACGTCGGCGAGGTACGTCTCGTCGCCGACGGCCACGCTCAGCACGAGGTGGGTGCGCGGCAGCGGCTTGGGCGCGTTCAGCAGCGGGCGGGCGTACAGGCGGGTCACCTCGTAGCCCAGCCGCTCCAGCAGGACGGCGAAGAGCATGTTGTGCTCGTAGCAGTAGCCGCCGCGCCGCCGGCGCAGCAGCTTGTCCTGCATCGCGTCCACATCGAGGTCGATGCCCCGGCCCAGCAGGATGTCGAGGTTCTCGAACGGGATGGTCAGGGCGTGCGCCCGGTGCAGCCGGCGCAGGGTCTCCGCGGTCGGCTCCAGGGGCCCGGCGATGCCCAGGCGGTCGAGGTAGGCCTGGACGTCGAGCCGGTCGGCCTGCCACTGGGCGGGGCTGCCGATGCTGCCGTTGTCGGCCATGCTCAGCCCGCCTGCCCGCGCCCGGAGGTGCCCGACTTCTTCTCGCTGTCGAGCATGGCCATGCCCTCGGCGTCGAAGCGCGTGCCGGCGACGTCCTCGGCCGGGACGGCGCGCTCGATCTCGGCGACGTCCTCGGCGGTCAGCTCCAGCGACAGCGCGCCGAGGGCCTCGGTGAGCTGCTCGCGGCGCCGCGAGCCGACGACGGGGACGATGTCGACGCCCTGGGCCATCGCCCAGCCGATCGCGAGCTGCGAGGTGGTGACGCCCTTGGCCTCGGCGACCTTGCCGAGGGCGGCGACCAGCTGGAGGTTGCGGTCGAGGTTCTCGCCGCTGAAGCGCGGGAAGTTGCTGCGGCCGTCGTCCTTGGCGGTGGCCCGCTGGTGGTTCCAGCGGCCCGACAGCAGACCGCGGGCGAGGACCCCGTACGCGGTCACGGCCGTGCCGAGCTCGCGCGCCGTCGGCAGGATCTCGTCCTCGATGGCGCGGGAGAGCAGCGAGTACTCGATCTGGAGGTCGGCGATGGGGTGCACGGCGGAGGCCCGGCGCAGGGTCTCGGCGCCGATCTCGGACAGGCCGATGTGGCGGACCCAGCCGGCCTCGATGCACTCCTTGATGGCGCCGATGGTCTCCTCGATCGGCACGTTCGGGTCCAGGCGCGCCGGGCGGTAGACGTCCACGTAGTCGGTGCCGAGCCGCTGCAGCGTCTGGGCCAGGGAGTTCTTGACCGCCTCGGGGCGGTTGTCGACGCCGAGGATCCCGCCGGCCGGGTCGCGCAGGACGCCGAACTTGACGCTGAGGGTGAGCTGCTCGCGGTCGTGGCTCTGCAGCACCTCGCGCAGGAGGAGCTCGTTGTGGCCGCTGCCGTAGAAGTCACCGGTGTCGAGCAGGGTGATGCCGGCGTCGATGGCGGCGTGCGCGGTGGCGACTCCCTCGGCCCGGTCCGCGGGGCCGTAGAAGTCGGACATGGACATCAGGCCGAGACCGAGGGCGGAAACCTCGGGGCCGGCCGAACCAAGTGATCGCAGCTGAGTCATATGGCACAGCATCGAGCGGTGTTCTGCGAAGCAGAAAGAATTCCCGCGCCCTTCTGTCAGGTCACCCCACCTGACAGGAATGGCCAAATACAGACGGGGAGTTGGCTTTCCCATTGCCTATGATGCGGCGCATGACAGAAACCATGCGCTCGGTACGCCAGGAAACCCTCGGCACCAGTGAAGTCCTCAACCTGACAGATTCTCCCATCCCCACGCCCAATATCTCGGAAATTCTGGTAAAGACGCATGCGGCCGGCGTGAATCCGATCGACTGGAAGATCCGCGAATACGGCCTGTGGCTCACCCCGCCGTTCGGCGTCGGCTGGGACGTCTCCGGTGTCGTCGTGGCCGTCTCGCCCGGCGAGAACCGCTTCAAGGTCGGCGACGAGGTCTTCGGCCTGCCCTCCTTCCCGAACGAGGCCGCCGCGTACTCCGAGTACGTCGCCGCGTCCGCCCGCCACTTCGCGCCCAAGCCGCAGTCCCTGGACCACGTCAAGGCGGCCGCCCTGCCGCTGGCCGGTCTGACGGCCTGGCAGGCCCTGGTGACCGCCGCGGACGTCCAGCCCGGCCAGAAGGTGCTGGTCCACGCGGCGGCCGGCGGCGTCGGCCACCTCGCCGTGCAGATCGCCAAGGCCCGCGGCGCGTACGTGATCGGCACCGCCAGCGCCGCCAAGCACGAGGTGCTGCGCGAGCTGGGCGCCGACGAGCTCATCGACTACACGGCCGAGGACTTCACCGAGACGGTCAAGGACGTGGACGTCGTCTTCGACCTGATCGGCGGCGACTACGAGGAGCGCTCGCTGCGCGTCCTGCGCCCCGGCGGCATCTACGTCGGCGCGACCAACCCGCTCGCGGAGGCGGAGATCAAGGCCAGGGCCGAGGCGCTGGGCGTGCGCGGCGCCACCGTCAACGTGGCCCCCGACCACGCCGACCTCGCGCAGCTCGCCGCCCTGGTCGACGCGGGCCGCCTGCGCCCGCTGATCGCCGAGACCTTCCCCCTGGAGGAAGTCCGCAAGGCGCACGAGCTGAGCGAGTCGAAGCACACCACCGGCAAGATCGTCCTTACGATCTGATCCGTGCACGACTGGCGGATCGACCCGCGCGAATACGCGCGCCACGAGCAGCGGCGGGGCCGCCGCCACGCCTACGGACGGCTGTCCGGGCGGCGGACGGCCCTCGTCGTCGTCGACATGGTGCGCTTCTTCGTGGACGGCAGCCCGTACGGCCCCGGCATCGTGCCGCAGGTCCACCACCTCGCGCAGGCCGTGCGGGCCGCCGCCGGCACGGTCGCCTGGGTCCTCCCGGCCGTATCGGCGGAGCCGGACCCCTGGGCGGTCGAGTTCTACGGGCACACCACCGCCGAGGCCTACCGGCGCGCCGGCGGCACCGGCGGGCCCGCGGACCGGCTGGCGCCCGGGCTGGTCCCGGCCGCCGGCGACCTGGTCGTGGAGAAGAGCGCGCCCTCCGCGTTCTTCCCCGGCCGCTGCCCGCTGCCCGGGCTGCTCGAGGAGCGCGGCATCGACACGGTCGTCGTGTGCGGGCTGGTCACCGACGTCTGCGTGGCGGGCACCGCGCGCGACGCCGCGACGCTGGGCTACCGCACGGTGCTGGTCGCCGACGCGAGCGCCACCCGCAGCGACGCCGCGCACAACGCCGCCCTGACCACGGTCTACCGCAGCTTCGGCGACGTGCGCGCCGCCTCGGAGGTCGCCGCCCTGCTCAGCGCCGCCGGGAGCGGATAGGGCCGCTCCGGCGGCAGCAGCCGCTGCGCCTGCGCGGCGCGGCCCGACTGCACCAGCTCCCCGATCCTGCGGGCCCGGGCCGTGACGTCGGCCAGCCCGACCACCCAGTCCTCGGCGAAGGTCCTGATCAGCCCGCGGCCGATCCCGACCTGGATGCTGTAGTGGTTCAGCGCCGCCCCGCGCAGGGACCGCTCCGGGTCCCACTGGACGTGCACCGCGGCCGCGGCGACGGCCGCCGGGTCGGAGGTCGTGGGCACCCCCTGCGCCAACGCCTCCTCCCACCCCTCGCGGGTGATGCGGACGGCCAGGATGCGCTCCTGGCCGGCCTTGCGGGCCCAGTTGCTGCGGTGCATCAGCCACAGGAACGACGGCTTGATCCAGGTCATGCGGTGGAAGGAGAACGGCGGCACGAACCGGCCCGCCGCGAGGGCCGGTTCGGCGATGGCGCGCCCGTACGCCTGATAAACGGTGACGGTCTGACCGTCATACGCAGCCCGTATCTCGTAAAGCGGTGCCATACCCCGCACCCTGCCAGCCAGGCAGCCCCCGTCGCGAGCCGTTTCCCACGGCCTCGCCGCTGCGCGGAGCCTTTCCCCTCCCCGCCCCTTCCCGAAACCGGGCTCCGCCCGGACCCTCCCCCAGCTACCGCTGGGGGGACCCCCAGGGCGCTTCGCGCCCGGTGCGCTCAAACGCCGCGCGGGCTGGATATTCCAGCCTCACGTTTGAGGCGCGGGGTCTGGGGCGGAGCCCCAGTTCGGGAAGGGGCGGGGTGGGGAAGGGCTCCGCGCAGCGGTGTTGGGCCGGTCAGGCGGACGCGGCCGTCCAGGCGTCGAAGTCGTACGCGCCGTGCAGCCACGCCACCTTGTCGTACATGTCATCGGCCGAGAGGGACGAGAGCATCGCGTTCCGCTCGACCCGCGCGTCGCCGGCCGCGTGGTACAGCTGCCGCCCCATCTCCCGGGCCACCAGCTGCACCTGCGCCGTCCGCTCCCGCCGCGCCGCGCTGTACTTCTCCAGCCGCTGCTCGAAGTCGGCGGCGCAGCCGTCCAGCAGCCCGCCCAGCAGGACCGCGTCCTCCACGGCCTGGCAGGCCCCCTGCGCGGCGTACTGCAGCATCGGGTGCGCCGCGTCGCCGAGCAGGGCGACACGCCCCTCGGTCCACCGGTCGACCGGGTCCCGGTCGCACAGCACCCACGTCTTCCAGTCCTGCCCGAGCTCCAACAGCCGCCGCGCCGCCCCCGACAGCTCCGGGAAGGAGTTCAGGACGTGGTCGTGGTCGGCCGGAACCCCGGCCACCGCCTCCGTGGCGCCGTTGTCACGCGTGGCGGCCAGGTTGAAGGTCTCGCCGCCCGCGATCGGGTAGTGCACGAAGTGCCACTTCGGGCCGGCCCACAGGGTGACCGTGTTCCAGCGCAGCTCCTCCGGCACCGCCTCCATCGGGATCACCGACCGGTAGATCGTGTGGCCGGAGACCCGCGGCGAGCCGTCGCCGACGAGCTGCGCCCGGATCGCCGAGTGCAGCCCGTCGGCGCCGATGAGCGCGTCGCCGGTGAGGCGGCGCCCGTCGGCGAGCAGGGCCGTGACCGAGCCGGCCTGCTGCTCGTAGCCGACCACGTGGTGGCGGCCGCGCAGTTCGATGCCGGGGTGCCGGCGGGCGGCCTCCAGCAGCGGCAGGTACAGGTCGACGCGGTGGACGACGGCGTACGGGTTGCCGAAGCGGACCCGGTAGTCGTCCTTCACCGGCATCGCGGCGACCTTCTCGCCGGTGGTGCCGTCCATGAAGGTGAGCTCGTCGATGAAGACGGCGCGGTCGCGGACCTCCTGGCCCACACCGAGCAGGTCCAGTGCGTGGAAGGCGTTCGGGCCGAGCTGGATGCCGGCGCCGACCTCGGTGAAGACGTCCCGGCGCTCCAGGACGGTGACCTGGTGCCCCCGCTTGGCGAGCCCGAGCGCCGCGGCGAGTCCACCGATGCCACCGCCGGCGATGAGAATGTCGGCCATGGGTGTCTCACATCCCTTTCGTTGTCAGTGACTGTTGCTGCTCGAGTGCGCCGGGAAGAGGCGTCCCAGTTCGGCGTGGAAGCCGGGGAACGTCTTGCCGACGCAGGACGGGTCGTCGAGCGTGATGCCGGGCACGCGCAGGCCCAGCACCGAGAACGCCATGGCGATCCGGTGGTCCCGGCGGCAGGCGATCCGGGCGGCCGTGGGGCGGCCCGGGTGAACGGTGATCCGGTCCGGTCCGGACTCGGTACGGATGCCGAGGGCGCGCAGGTTCTCCTCGACGGCGGCGATCCGGTCCGACTCCTTCAGCCGGGCGTGGCCGATGCCGTGCACGGTGACGGGGGCGTCCGCGAGCGGGGCGATCGCCGCCAGGGTCATGAAGGTGTCGGAGATGTCGCCCATGTCGACGGCGAAGCCGCCGCGCAGCGGGCCGCCGGCGGAGGTCGTGCCGGTGACCGTGGTCTGCCGGTCGCCGATCTCGACGTGCGCCCCGGCCCGCCGCAGCACTTCCACGAAGCCGAGGTCGCCCTGCACGCTGGAGCGGCCCAGGCCCGGCACGGTGACGGTGGTGCCGGTGACGGCGGCCGCCGCGAAGAAGTAGGAGGCGGTGGAGGCGTCGGGCTCGATGTCGAGCTCGGCGGCCGCGTAGCCGCCGGGCAGCACCTGTACGGCGCCGTCGAACTCGTCGACGTACGCCCCGAAGTGCCGCATCAGCTCCTGGGTCATGGTGATGTACGGCCGGCTGACCAGGCCCTCCCCGCGTACGGTGAGCGGCCGGCGCATGAGCGGGCCGGCCATCAGCAGCCCGGTGAGGTACTGGCTGCTCAGGCTGGCGTCGACGGTCAGCTCACCGCCCGCGAGGCCCTCGGCGTCGACGGTCAGCGGCAGTCCGCCGACGGGCTCGGTGACCCGGGCCCGGGCGCCGAGGCGGCCCAGCGCCTCGGCCAGCGGGCGCAGCGGGCGGGCCCGCAGCTGGTCGGTGCCGTCGAAGGTGAACCCGCCCCGGCCGGCCGCCGCGAACGGCGGCAGGAAGCGGGCGGCGGTTCCGGCGTCCTCGCACCAGACGGTGCCCGGGCCGACCGGGGGGCGGCCGGCGCCGGTGACCTTCCAGACCTCGCCCTCCCCGGCTGCGGACCCGGCTCCGGCCCCTGCCCCGGTGTCGACGTGTACGCCGAGCCCGGCCAGGGCCTCGCGGAAGGCGACGGTGTCCTCGCTGACCAGCGGGGCCCGCAGCAGCGAGACCCCGTCGGCCGCGGCGGCCAGCAGCAGCGCCCGGTTGGTGATGCTCTTGGAGCCGGGGATCCGGGCGGTCAGGACGGTGTTCACGCGTGCTCCCGGTGTCCGGCGCGGGCCAGCCCCGCGCGGGCCAGTCCGGCGCGGGCGGTCGCGGCGACGCGCTCGGCGGTGAAGCCGTGCTGCCGGTGCAGGGTGGTGCAGGGGGCGCCGGAGCCGTACTGGTCGAGGCCGACCTTCAGGCCCGCCTCGCCGAGGAGCTCGTACCAGCCGAGCGCGGAGCCGGCCTCGACGGAGACGCGGGCGCGGACCCGGGCGGGCAACACCTGCTCGCGGTATTCGGGGCTCTGCTCCCGGAAGCGGGCGAGGCTGGGCATGGCCACCACCCGGGCGGCGATGCCGTCGCGCCGGAGGATCGCGCGGGCGTCGAGGGCCACGCCGGCCTCTTCGGCGGTGCAGATCAGCACCACCTGGGGGGCGCCACCGTCGGCCTCGGCCAGGACGTAGCCGCCGCGGGCCCGCCCGCGCACGTCCTCGGCGACGCCGGCGGGGCCGAGGACGCAGCACGGGGTGAAGCGGTCGCGGTTCGACCAGCCCGGGTCACCCGGGTCGTGCCGCATCAGCCGCCGGTGACGGGGGGAGGTCTGCATGGGACTGCTCACCGCTCTGCTCAGGGCTCCTTCGCTCGGCCGCCGGTCGGGTGCGGGGATGGACGCGGGGTGGGACGTGAGGGGTGGTCACTCGTTGGTCTTGCGGTCGAGCACGAGGTCGTGGCCGACGATGTACGAGGCGGCGTCGGAGCAGAGCCACACCACGGTGTCGGCGATCTCCTCGACGCTGGCGCCCCGGCCGAGCGGGCAGGGGCTGATGGCGTTGATGCGGATGGACTTCGAGACGTACTCGCGGGCCGCGGTCCGGGTCAGGGCGCTGACGGCGGCGGTGGAGGCGGCGTAGGCGCCGAGGCCCGGGAGCATGCCCTGGGCGCCGATGTTGCTGGCCGTGTTGACGATGACGCCGCCGCCGGCGGTCTCCATGTGGGCGATCTCGTGCTTCATGGACAGCCACACGCCCGTCAGGTTGGCCGTCAGGGTGTGGGCCCAGACGGTCTCGTCGATGTCCGCGACGGGCTGGTGCGGGCCGAGCTCCGTGGTGTTGTTGAAGGCCACGTTCAGGGCTCCGTGGCGGCGCACCGTCTCGGCGACCGCGTATGCGGCGCCGGCCTCGGCGTCCGGGGCGGTGTCCGACACGTCGGCGACGAGGCAGTCGGCCTGCCCGCCGTCGTCGCGGATCAGCTTGACCGTTCCTTCGAGCGTCTCCGGGTGGCGGCCTGCGACCACCACGAGCGCGCCGAGCCGGGCGAAGGCAACCGCCGCTGCCCGGCCGATGCCTTCGCCTCCTCCGGTGACGAGGACGACCTGGCCGTCGAACCGTTCAGACATCAGCGTTCTCCTGATTCTCCGCGTCGGATTTATCGGGAAGGCGCTCTTCGGAACGCCATCGACCAACCGTCACCCTGCAATAAAAAGGGCGTCGGCGGGCAGTCGGTTCGGGTCACTTCGTCAGGTTCTCGGCTCATCTGACGTAATAATGCGGCCGCCTTTGACACCGCCGTTCGGCCGACCGATGCTGCACGCCGGCCCACCGGCGGAAAAGGGAGATCAATGCTGACGCTTTCATGGACGCGCCCGGTTGTCGGCGCAGGTCAGGGCGGGTGTCCGGCTCCCACGAGGGAGAGCTTGTGGGAGGCTCTGCTCCACAAGGCGGAGTTCCCCACGGGTTATGTTCCGGCCATTACGGAATGCCGGATCAACGAGCGCTACCCGGATGGATTTCTGCGCGAAATCAGACGCGGAGACCTCACCTTCCTGCAACGGGTGACACCGCAGGAGAGCGCGGGGCGCATTACGTACCGGCACCTGGACGACACCGACATCGCCGAAATACGCAACGAGATCGGCGAGGACGAGGAAGGGCGGCTCACGCTCACGCTGAGCATCACCCTGACCGACCGCCCGGCGGCCGCGATCCTCGCGCAGAACACCTATCTGCGGGAGCTGGACTGCGACTTCCACGGCACGCTGGACGCCATGACGGAGGTCCTGCACCGCGTCATGATGCGGCGTGAAGCGACGACGGCCCCCCACGACCCGAACGGGTCGTGAGGGGCCGTTCGCGTACGGGCTACGCCGCGGCCTCCCGGATCAGGTCGAGGCCCGGCAGCCCGGGCAGCGTGTGCACGCCCTCGACCGTGGCCTCCACCTCGAACACCGTGTACTGCACGGGCCGGCGCCCGATCAGCTCGGCGGCCCGCGGTGCGAGCGGACGCGCCGCCGCCTCCGCGCTCTCCCACAGCATCACCGCACCCCAGCGCTCGGTGTCGGGGTCCGCGATCCAGAACTTCAGCCGCAGCCCCTCGACCGCCGAGAACCTCTCGACGGCCTCGTCGCGCAGGTAGGCCCGCAGCGAGTCGATGGTGTGCCCCGAGCCCTTCAGGTCCCACCAGGCCACCGTCGCCCTCATACGAGGCTCTCGCTGAGCAGTCCGGACAGGGCGTCGCCGACGATGCGGATGCCGTCCTCGGTGAGCACCGACTCGGCGTGGAACTGCATCGAGCGGAAGCCGGGCCCGCGCAGCGCGTGCACCTCGCCGGTCTCCGCCTCCCGGCACACCTCGACCGTGCCGATGCCGGGCACCTCGGCGGTGTCCGAGGCGCTCTGCGCGGCGAAGGTGTTGTAGAAGCCGACGCGCTCGCGCCGCCCGAAGAGCTCGATCTCGCGCTGCACGCCCTGGTTGGGCTGCTCGCGGCGCTTGAGGGAGAAGCCCAGCTTGGTGCTGAGCACCTGGTGGCTCAGGCACACCGCGAGGAAGGGCCGGCGCTCCGCGAGGAGGGTGTCGACCGCGTCCCGCAGGTGGGCGATCTTCGGGTGGCCGGTCTCGCGCGGGTCGCCCGGCCCCGGTCCCATCACGACGAGGTCGTACGGGGCGAAGCTGTACGGCTCGTCGAAGCGGCGGACGGTGACGTCGGCCTCCATGGACCGCAGCTGGTGCTCGATCATCGCGGTGAAGGTGTCCTCCGCGTCGACGACGAGCACCTTGCGGCCCACGAGCAGGGGGACGGGCCGGGTGCGGGCGCCGTCGTCGTCCAGCCAGAAGCCGGCGATGGTGGCGTTGCGCGCGTCGAGCGCGGCCCGTACCTCCGGGTGGTCGCCGAACCGCCGCGGTCCCGGCTGCTCGAACACGGCGAGCAGGCCCGAGGCCTTGGCGCGGGTCTCGGCGACCTCCGACAGCGGGTCGGAGTGGCGCACGAGGGTGGCGCCGACGCCGATGCTCATCCGGCCGGAGGCGTCGATGTCGGCGGTGCGGATGAGGATGGCCGAGTCCAGGGTGCGTTCGCTGTTCTCGTCCTGGCCGATCAGGGCGAGGACGCCGCTGTAGTAGCCGCGGCCCTGCGGCTCGTACTTCTTGATGACCTTGCCGGCGCTCTCCAGCGGGGAGCCGGTGACGGTCGGGGCGAACAGGGTCTCGTGGAGGATCTCGCGCGGGTCGCGGGTGGTGCGGCCCTCGATGAAGTACTCGGTGTGGGCGAGGCGGGCCATCTCCTTGAGGTACGGCCCCACGACGCGGCCGCCGGACTCGCAGATCCGGGCCATCATCTTCAGTTCCTCGTCGACGACCATGTACAGCTCGTCGGCCTCCTTGCGGTCGGCGAGGAACTGCATGACGCCGGGCAGCTCCGGCCCGGAGGCCGGGAACCGGTAGGTGCCGGAGATGGGGTTCATCACGGCGCGGCCACCGGAGACGCTGATGTGCCGCTCGGGGGAGGCGCCGACGAGGGTGCGGTCGCCGGTGTGGACGACGAACGTCCAGTAGGCGCCGGTCTCGCGCTCCAGCAGGCGGCGGAAGAAGCGCAGGGCGGCGGCGACGGAGTAGTCGCTGATGTCGGCGACGAAGGAGCGCTTCATCACGAAGTTCGCGCCTTCGCCGGTGCCGATCTCGTCGGTGACGACGCGGCGGACCGTTTCGGCGTACGTCTCGTCGTCGATGTCGAAGTCGCCGCCCGGCACGAGCTGCACGGGGGCGTCGGGGATCCGGTCCAGCACGGTCGCGAGCGGCACCCGCGCCTGCTCGGCGATCGCCATGGCCAGCAGCGGCGCGCCGTCGTCGGGCGCCTCGAAGCCGCGCTCGGCGAGCTGGCGGTACGGGACCAGCGTGAGCACGTCCTGCCGGGCCCCGGCTCCGGCGACGGTGTCGCCGAGGGGGATGTCGGCCAGCGTGGCCGCCTCGGTGAACTCGCCGAGGAACAGGTCGAGGTGGGGGGTGACGACGGACTCCGGGCGGTGGATCAGCGCGAAGGCCGGCGGACGGGGGCCGAGGATCCGGCCGAGCAGCTCCTCGCTCATGCCGACTCGCCTCCCGCGTACGCGGCCACCCGGTCCGGGAGGGCCATGAGGAGCTCCTTGGTGGTGGTCAGGCGTGCGCAGCGGCCGGCCGCGTACTCCAGGGCCATCCGGTGGTCCTCCCAGCTGAAGTCGGCGATGGCGTCGGCGACCAGGAAGGGCTGGATGTCGTTGGTGAAGGCGTCGACCGCGGTCATGAGCACGCCCACGTGGGCGTACACGCCGCAGATGATCAGCTGGTCGCGGCCCGCGGCGCGCATCCGCTCCAGCAGGTCGGTCTTGAAGAAGGCGCTGTAGCGCCACTTGGTGAGCATCCAGTCGCCGTCGGCGGGCGCCACCGGGTCCACGACCTGGCGGTGCTCGGCGCTCGGCTTCATGCCCGGGCCCCAGAAGTCGTTGAGCAGGCCCCGCTCCTCGGGCGTCATCCCGCCCGGCTGCGCCGTGTAGGCGACCGGGATGCCGAGCTCGGCGGCGCGCACGCGCAGCTCTCCGGCGTTGCGGGACAGGTCCGTGACCGGCTGCTCGCCCTGCGGGAACGCGGCCAGGAAGTACTTCTGCAGATCGTGCACCAGCAGGACGGCGCGGTCGGGATCGACCTCCCAGTCGACGGCGGAGGCGGGCAGGTCGGCCGCCGACGGCATCGGGTAGGGGGTGATCGCAGGTATGCCTGCCATGCCTTTCTCCCTCTCGTTCACGGTTCGCTGACTGGTTGCACCGGTCTCAGACACCGAGCGCCGCACCGCCGTCCACGGTGAGGTCGTGCATGGTGATGTGGGACGCCTTGTCGGACAGCAGGAAGACGACCGCCTCGGCGACGTCCTCGGGGCGGGCCAGCTTGCCCAGCGGGATGCCGACGCGGTAGGCGTCCGGGACGCCGTCGATGGAGGCGCGGGCACTGCTGTCGTCCGTCCACATCGAGTTGAGCATCGGGGTGTCGGTGGAGCCCGGCGCGACCAGGTTGGCGCGGATGCCGAACTTGGCGACCTCCAGGCCGAGGCACTTGGTGAACATCGTCGCGGCCGCCTTCGACGCGGCGTACGCGGACATCTCCGTACGGGCGGTGCCCGCGGCGTTGGAGGCGATCGTGACGATCGCGCCCCGGCGGCGCGGCACCATGCGGTTGACGACGGCCCGGGAGACGAAGAAGACCCCGGTGGTGTTGACGGCGAACGTCGTGCTCCACTCCTGGTCGGTGAGCTTGCGCGCCTCCGCCAGGCGCAGCACGCCGGCCGCGTTGACGAGGAAGTCGAGCGGTCCGACGAGCGCCTCGACGTCGTCGACGAGCTTCTCGACGTCCGCGCTGGCGGTGACGTCCGCCGCGAACGGCTCGACGCGGGCGCCGCCCTCCTCCTCGATGGCCTTGGCCACGTCGCGCAGGCGCTCGGCGTCCCGGTCGACCGCGGCCACCCGTACGCCCCGGGAGGCCAGGGCGCGCACGATGGCCTCGCCTATGCCGCCGGCCGCCCCGGTGACGAGAGCGATCTTTCCTTCCATGATGGAGTAACCCCCTTGTATATAGCCTCAGCCGCGCCAGGCGGAGGCGACTTCGATTGCCTGGTCGGAATTGAGGCGCGGGTCGCAGAACGAGGTGTACTTCTCACCCAGCTCGTCGAGGTGGTATTCGTCGCTGACGCATTCGTGGACCTGGTCGGGGGTCGTCTCCAGATGCAGGCCCGCGGCGACTCCGCCGTTGTCGGTGACGGCCTTCTGAAATTCCTCGACCTCGCGCACCACGGTCTCGACATAACGGGTCTTGATGTTGCCCGGCGCGCTGACGGTGTTTCCGTGCATCGGGTCGCACATCCACAGCACCGGGTGGCCCGCCTCGCGCACGGCGCGCACCAGCGCGGGCAGCTTCTCGGCGGCCTTGCCCTGGCCCATCCGGGAGATCAGCGTGAGCCGGCCGGGCTCGCGCTCCGGGTCGAGCCTGCCGCACAGCTCCACCAGGGCGTCCGGGCTCATGGTCGGGCCGACCTTGGTGGCGACCGGGTTGGCGATGCTCGCGAAGAGCTCGACGTGGGCGCCGTCGAGCTCGCGCGTGCGCTCGCCGATCCAGGGCCAGTGGGTGGAGGTCAGCAGCACCTTGCCGTCGGGCTGGGTCCGCAGCATGGGGCCCTCGTAGTCCAGGAGGAGGGCCTCGTGGCTGGTCCACACCGGGGCTTCCGCCGGGGAGGGGCGGCGGCCCTCGCCGTGCCAGCCGAGGGCGGCCATGGCGCGGGAGGCGGCCCGGTAGCCGGCGACCAGGCGGCGCGGGTCGGGGCGGCGCAGATCCGGGTCGGGCTCCGGGCTGTTGACCATGTGGCCGCGGTAGACCGGCAGCTCCATGCCGCCGATGTTCTCGGTCGGGCTGGAGCGGGGCTTGCCGAACTGCCCGGCGAGCCGGCCGACCCGTACGACGGGCTTGAGCGAGCGCGTCTTCATGACGCCGGCCAGTACGTCCAGGAGGGCCGCCTTGCGCGCCACGTAGCCGGGGGTGCACTCGGCGGGGTCCTCGGCGCAGTCGCCGCCCTGGACGATCTGCACCTCGCCCCGCGCGGCCGCCGCGAGCAGGGCGCGCAGGTCATCGACGTCCTCACGGCGCACCAGGGCGGGCGAGTCCGCGAGCTCGGCCCTGGCGTTCTCCAGGGCCTCTTCGTCCGGCCAAACGGGCTGCTGGCCCGCGGGCAATGATTTCCAGCGTGCAACACCGTGCATGCGGCACCTCCCAGTGCTGTACCTGCCGTGACATCAGATGCAGCGAGAAGTCTGTGAAACAGGGAATCGGGTGAACCACCAGAGATTCCCCACTTCGTCAGGTGGGGGTGCGTTCGGTCAGGTTCGGCGACGGATTCGGAAATAAACCTGACGCATCAGCGGGAGCGATAACGGCGCGGGGCCGAAAATCCTTTACGGTCCGCTCGCATGGCGGGGAGGGTGCCGCTTACGGCGGTCCGCACTTGACACACCATCACCATATTGTTTCCGGCGTAAGTCGTGACGTTCTAAGGTCGGACCGTGGTTAGTCAAGGAGCTGGAGCGCTGCTGAGGCAACTGGTGTCCGAGGGGGTCTCCCCGTGGCTCAGCGCGCGGGACCCGGAGGAGTTCGCCGCCGCGGTCCGGTATCCGACGCTGGGAGGCCACTTCCACAACGCCCTGGCCCCGGCGGGCAGTACGCCCGCGCAGGCGCGCCGGGCCTGCGATCTCCTGCTGCCCCTGTTCGAGGCGAGCAGGGGCACCGTGGGGCACGTCTCCGTGCCCGTGGCGCCCCGCTGGGCGCACGACGCGCCGGCCCTGCTCGAGGCGGCCCGCTCCCTGCACGGCGCGGTGGGCCGCCCCAATGCGCTCGTCCGCATGCCGATGACCCCGGCGGGGCTCGCGGTGCTCGCGGACTGCCTCGCCGACGGGATCGGGGTGCACGCGTGCCTGGTGTTCTCGGACGCGCGGTACGCCGAGGTGCTCGACGCCTACGTGTGCGGCCTGGAGCGGTCCCTGGCGTCGGGCCGGCCGCTGGGCGGCGCCCCGATGGTGGCCTCGTTCCCGGCGGGCTTGTTCGACCGCGAGGCCGACTCCCGGCTGGACGAGCTGGGCGTGGCCGTCGACCACGAGGTGCGGGGCGCCGCGGGCCTGGCGGTGGCCCGCAGGATGTACCGGATCCGCGAGGAGCGGCTGTCCGGGGACTGGTGGCGGGTGCTGCGGGCCAACGGGGCTCCGCAGCCGCGGCTGCTGTGGAGCCCCGCGGACGGCGGCGTGGGCGCGCTCGTCGGCTGGAACACCGCCCTCGCACTGTCCGTGGAGACCCTGGAGGCCGCCGCCCTGGAACCGGCCCTCACCGGGGACACCCTGCTGAACGCGGGCGCCGAGGCGTCGTCCGCGCTGCTGGCCCTGGAGCGGCTCGGCGTACGGGTGGCCGAGCTCGCGGCCGTGCTGGAGGCGCAGGAGCTCGCGCGCCTCCAGCAGGGCCGGCCGGTCAGGAGGGGATCCGTGCCGGCTGCCTCTCCGGGAAGCGGGTGTTCGTCAGCGCCAGCAGCGGAGCAGCCTTGACGGCGGTCTCCTCGTACTCGGCGTCCGGGTCGGACAGGGCGACCACGGCCCCGCCCACCCCGTACGCCACCCGGTCGGCGGTGACGGTGGCGGTGCGGATCACGATGCTGAGGTCCGCGGCGCCGGAGAGCGAGAAGTAGCCGATGGCACCGGAGTACACCCCGCGCGGGCCGGCCTCCAGCCGGTCGATGATCTGCATGGTGCGGATCTTGGGGGCACCGGTCATCGAACCGCCGGGGAAGGCCGCGCGCACGCAGTCCACGGCGGTGAGCTCCGGGCGCAGCCGCGCCCGTACGGTGCTGACCAGCTGGTGGACGGTGGCGTAGCTCTCGACGCGGAACAGCTCCTCGGCCTCGACGGTGCCGGGGACCGCGCAGCGGCCGAGGTCGTTGCGGACCAGGTCGACGATCATGAGGTTCTCGGAGCGGTCCTTCTCGTCGCTCAGCAGGTCCTCGATCAGGGCCGCCTCCTCCTGCGGGGTGGCGCCGCGCGGCCGGGTGCCCTTGATCGGCGAGGACTCGACCAGCCCGTCCGGGGAGACCCGCAGGAACCGCTCCGGCGAGGTGCTGAGCACCGACAGCTCCCCGAACTGCAGCAGCGCGGCGAACGGCGCCGGGCTGATGCGGCGCAGCGTGCGGTACGCGGTCCAGGGGTCGAGGGAGGCGGTCTCGGCCTCGGCCATGTTGGTGAGGCAGACCTCGTACGTCTCGCCGGCGGCGATCTCCTCCAGGCAGTCGTCGATGAGGTCCAGGTACGCGCCGCGGTCGTGGCGCAGCCGGATCTCTCCGCCGGGTGCCTGCGGGCGCGGGGCCGGCAGGCGCAGGCCCGCGAGGCCGGCGAGCCGCTCGGCGGTGCCGATCAGCCAGGCGTCGGCCTCGGCGGCGGCTTCGGTCCCGGCGTCCTCCTCCACCAGGGCCAGCAGGTATGTGGCGTCCTCGGCGTGGTCGAGCACCAGGGCGCGGTCGGCGAAGACCATGGCGGCGTCGGCGACGGGCGAGCGGTGGACCAGGTCGCCGCCGCATTCGGCCTTGAGCTCGTAGCCGAGGTAGCCGACCCAGCCGAGGGTGAAGTCGAAGGGCAGCTCGGGGATCTCGGTGCTCAGGGCGCGCAGGTCGCGGTCGATCCACTCCAGGAAGGGCGCGGCGACCAGTTCGCTGCTGCCGTCGGCGGAGGCGACGGTGACGACCTTGCTCCAGACGTCGGCGGTGGCGACGCGGGCGAGCGGGCCGGTGGCGTCGCCCATGACGGAGAACCGGCCGCGGTCGCCGCCGGGGAGGCTGCTGTCGAGCCAGAAGGCGTGGTCGTTGCCGCGGAAGAGCTCGTCGTAGGCGGTCTCGGCGTCCCAGCGGGTGGGCAGCCGGTGCGCGACGAGGCGCAGCCGTCGCTCGGGGGCCTCGGCCGGGGCGGGCGCGGGCGACACGGGTGCGGGCGACGCGGCTCCGGCAGTCGCGGCTCCGGCGGTCGGGGCCGGCGTGGTCGGGGCCGGCGCGGCCTGGGCCGGGGCGGGCGCGGTGTGCCGGCGGGCGGTCGCCGGGCGCGCGGTCTGCCGGGCCGCCTGGTGCCCGGCGGTCAGCCGGGCGAAGTTTGCAAGCAGCTCGATCCCGTACTGACTGCAAATCGACTCGGGATGGAACTGGACCCCCCACTGCGGCCGCGTACGGTGCCGCAGGCCCATCAGGATGCCGTCCGGCGTCCAGGCGGTGGCCTCGAGCGACGCGGGCAGGTCGGTCACGGCGAGGGAGTGGTAGCGGACCACCTCCATCGGCGAGGGCAGCCCGGCGAACAGGCCGGTCCCCCCGTGCAGGACCTGCGAGGTCCGGCCGTGCCGCGGCTGCGGCGCGCGGTCGACGGTGGCGCCGTGGACGTGGCCGATCCCCTGGTGGCCGAGGCAGATGCCCAGCAGCGGGAGCTGCGCGCGCTCGATGATCTCGGTGCAGATCCCGAAGTCGGCGGCGCGGCGCGGTGTTCCCGGGCCGGGTGAGACGACGACGTTGTCGAACGCCGAGAGTTGTGCGATCTTCCAGTGCGGATCGTCATTTCGGACGACTTCCGGCTCACGGCCATTGACCTCGGCCAGATAGTGGAAGAGGTTGTACGTAAACGAGTCGTAATTGTCGACAAGAAGCGTACGCACGGCGAAATATCCCCCCATTCAAATCAAGCCGCGACTGGCCTGATTTCGATCAGCATGTGCTCGACCATGTCCTCCCCGTACTCCCCCTCGCGGACCCGCCGGGCGGCCACCACCGACAGCTCCCGACCGCAGGCGTCCGCTATGCGGTACAGCGCCTCCAGGTCCCCCCGGTCGCTGAAGTGCAGCAACACCCGGCCGCCGGGGGTCGTCCAGTGGACTGACTGCTCCAGGAAGCGGCGGTGCGCCTGGTATCCGGCGTCCACGTAGGCCCGTTCGTGCACCGACTTGTACTCGTAGCCCTCCGGCCCCATCACGTAGTTGGAGCTCCAGAAGACGGTGTCGAAGCGCTCCTGCTCCCGCAGCCCCGAGAACAGATCGCTGTGCAGGGCCTGCAGACGGTCCGTCACCCCGTGGCGCTCGGCGTTGACGGCGGCGTTCTCGACGGCCGAGGGGCTGATGTCGGCCGCGACGACCCGCTCGTATCCGGCCAGCGCCGCGGTGACGGCGATCACGCCGGTGCCGCAGCCTATCTCCAGGAACGAGCCCGAACGACCCGCCAGATCAGGGTCGTTGAGGCCGAGCAGCTCCAGCGAGACGGTCGTCGACGGGGAGTAGACGGGCGCGAAGACCTCGTCGAACAGGTCCCACTCGCGCCCCATGAGGCTGAACACCCTGGGGCGATCGACCCTGGTCAGGGACAGTCGGCTGCGCAGCAGCGACCGTTCGTAGCTCTGGAGCTGGGACAACTGGGCCAGCGGAGACATGCGAACTCCTCAAGGAACCAAGTGACGGGTGTCGCCGGTGGTGTGTGGTGGCACCACCGGAACGCTCGGTGATCAGCCTGCACTCGAGTGGTCCTCGACCAGAAGGTGCCCAGATGACAGCATCACTCGGGGAGTGTGGTGATCCGATCACCCTCGGCCAGTCTGACCAGGACTGCATCTCAAGTGTTTCTTGACCGGTTCTTGCCCCAAGAGATACTTTCAGGCGGGCCAGGGATTGATTGCACAACGGTTGGTGCAAACGTGAACGGCTTATTGCGGGGGTCGGGGGAGCAGTCGTGGTGGACCACGCGTACGAAATGCTGGAACTGCTGAACAGAGAGGCGCCCGCGGCTGCCTTCGATGACGTGGTCCGCAAAGCGCGTGAGTCCGGCCTGTCCGGCGACGCCCTCGACCGGCTGACCAGGGCCCGCGACCAGAGCCTCGGCATCCGCGCGCTCTTCGTCCGCCGCCAGCAGCGCGAGGCCGGCCTCGCCGCGCTCGTCGACACCGCACGGGACCTGACCCTCCCGTACGACCTCGACGAGCTGCTGAAGGTCATCACCCGCCGGGCCCGCCTGCTGCTGGGCCTGGACATGGCCTGGGTCAGCTTCGACGACCTCGAGGAGGGCTGCTCCCGCGTGCGTTCGGCCGACGGCCACGCCTCGGCCCTCACGATCGGCTTCGCCATCCCGCTCCAGGGCGGCGGCGTGGGCAAGCGCGCCGCGGAGGGGTCGGCCCCCTTCTGGTCCGCCGACTACATGAACGACACCAGCTTCGCGCACAGCCCGATCATCGACGAGGTGGTCCAGGCGGAGGGCCTGCACGCCGTCATGGCGGTCCCGCTGCGGCACGGCGGCGCCAGCCTCGGCGCCCTGTACGTCGCCGACCGCCACATCCGGCACTTCACCCCCGACGAGGTCTCGCTGATGAGCTCCCTCGCCGACCTTGCAACCGTTGCAATCGAAAAGGCGAGGCTGCTGGAGCAGACCCGGTACGAGGTCGAGGAGCTGGAACAGGACACCTCACGCGCCCTGGACTCCTCCACCATCGCCCGCCGGCTGCGCGAGACCCACGGCCGCCTCCTCGACCTGGTCCTGCAGGGCGTCGGCCTCGGCAGCCTGGCCGCCGAGGCCGTCAAGGGGCTCGACGGCACCCTCGTCGTGCGCGACGCCGCCGGCCGCACCCTCGCCTGCCCGACCGGCGAGATCCCCGAGCTGGACGAGGCCGAGGTCCACAGCGTCCTGCTCGACGCGCACACCGACCGCCAGCCCCGCAGCACCCGCGACGGGGTGTGGGTGGCCTCGATCGCCGCGGGCGACGAGATGCTGGGCACCCTGATCCTGGCCACCGAGGAGCCCGCCGGGTACCTCCAGGTCCAGCTCCTCGCGCTCATCGCCCAGGTGACCGCCGTGGTCCTGCTGATGGAGCAGGGCATGGCGGCCGCCGAGGGCCACATGCGGGACGAGTTCTTCCAGGACCTGCTGCGCGGCACCAAGCTGTCCCCCGCCCAGATCGCCGAGCAGAGCCGCCGGCTCGCCCTCAACCTCGACGAGCCCCACGTCATCGTCATCGCCCGGCCCGAGGGCGGGGTCCAGGGGCGCGTCGCCGCCTGGGCCGCCTCGTACGCCAACCGGCAGCAGGGCCTCAAGAGCGTCGACGGCGACGACGTGGTGCTGCTGCTGCCCGGCACCGCGGCCGGGGCCGTCGCCCGTACGGCCTCCCGCGAGCTCTCCGAGGTCCTCGGCAGGCCCGTCACCGCCGGCTCGGCCGGACCCGTCGACGACCCGGCGGGCATCGTCCACATGTACCAGGAGGCCCGCCGCTGCCTGGACGCGGTGGCCGCCCTCACCGGTGCCGGCAGCACCGCCTCCCCCGACGAACTGGGCTTCCTCGGCGTCCTGCTCTCCGAGAAGCCGAACATCGACCGCTTCATCAACGACACCATCGGCCCCGTGCTCGACTACGACGACCAGCAGTACACGGAGCTGATCCGCACCATGGAGGCCTATTTCGCCTCCGCCAACAGCCCCTCGCGCGCCGCCGAGTCCCTGCACGTGCACCCCAACACGGTCTCCCGCCGCCTCGAGCGCATCACCGA
Organism: Streptomyces sp. NPDC046876; assembly: GCF_040645035.1. Lineage (NCBI taxonomy): Bacteria > Bacillati > Actinomycetota > Actinomycetes > Kitasatosporales > Streptomycetaceae > Streptomyces > Streptomyces sp. NPDC046876. The sequence continues at coordinate 20,360 of NZ_JBEYXK010000077.1, forward strand.
GATACTCGGCGAGGACTGGCAGAAGCCCACCCAGGCCCTGCAGGTGCAGCTCGCGCTCCAGCTGCAGCGCACCCGCCAGGCCCTCAACCAGAGCCGCCGCACGACGCCCCGGCACACCATCGGCTGAGCACCGCAGGCGGCCGGCTACCGCTCGACGGCCCGCTGCGTGAGCATCCGGACCGCGTGCGCGGCCGAGGCCAAGGTGGTGTGCCGGTGCCAGCCGCCGAAGGACCGGCCGCCGAAGTCGGTCATGCCGACCTGCTGCGAGACGGTGGCGAAGTCGTGCTCCACGTTCTGCGCCCGCTTCGCCAGCCGCAGCAGCGCCCCGGGCGGGGCCTGGGTCATGTCGCTGATCCAGCACCGCTCGGGCCAGCCGCGCGGGTCGTTCCACTCCCCGAACAGCAGCACCGGCGCCGCCAGGTGCGGCAGCTCCACCCGGACGCCGACCACGAGCGAGGTGCGCGGCTGGTGGGTGTACGGGTCCAGCCAGCTGACCGGGCGGCGCAGCGTACGGGCCATCAGCAGCAGCTGGTGCGCGGCCAGTTCCCGGTTGCCGCTGCTCGCCAGCACCGGGTCCACGCACCGCACCCGCATCGAGCCGCGGGCCGAGGCCACGTAGTGCATCCCGGCCGGCCCGAACCGCCGGGCCACCGCCCCCGGCTCCACGTCCGGCAGGTCGAACACCACCGGGCGGTGCGGCTGCCCCACCCAGTCCCGCAGCTCCTCGACCGCTCCGGCCGCGCATTCCAGCGGGCTCGTCGCGAGCTCCGACTCGTGGACGTTCGGCGACAGCGGGCCGACGCTGTCGCGCCACTTCTGGGTGAGGCCGAGCCGCCAGTTGACCGGGCAGCTCTGCTCCTCCCCGACGGACCACACCCCGAACGCCACCTGGCTGTTGACCATCTGCCCGAGCTCCGGCACGAACCGCCGCGCCACCCCGACCGACTCGGTCCCCGCCTTGGAGATCACCACCGGCTGCACGACCCAGGCGCGGGGCCGCAGGGCGCGCTCCAGGTACCGGGCGAGGGCGGCCCGTACCGGACCCCAGTCCCAGGTGGAGGACACCACGAAGTGGTGGAGGCTCTGCTCGGCCGCCCGGTCGCCGACGTGCGCCGCGATGTTCCGTATCGACTTGCGGCCCTCGGCCTTGAGCAGGCCGCGCAGGTACACCTCCCCCTTACGCCGCTGGTCGCTGCGCGGCAGCGAGGCGAACAACTCGGCGCAGAGCTCGTCCACGACCAGGTCCGGCACGAACCGGCTGCTCAGGGTCTCCAGTCGTTCGAGACTCGGTGCGCTCATGATGGATCCATCCCTTCCCCCGGCTTCCTTCTCCAGCGCATCAACCCTGCGTCCGGGGGGAGTACGAAGCCCAGGTGGAGCCGTCACACACATTCGGGCCCGGATGCACGGCGGACCATCAGCCCCGAACGGACCAATCGGCGCGAATGATCATTTGACGAACTGCGGTGAGGGCGCTTGGCCTGGTCAGAGGCCTTCCGCATGCTCACGGGGCCTGGTGGCCGATCCGGTGGACCACTGCCGTGCGGGGCGGCAACGGCGGGGCGATGGTGACGGGACCACCACCACGAAAGCCGCCGATGGTGGCACGACCACCACGGACGGCCCACCAGACCGGCCGTGAGCGGCGAGCCGCGGTTACCGTGAGCGACAGGACGATGCGAGACAGTGACCGATGGTCAGCGGACGGGAGCTCCCATGACGGACGAGGCCTACCAGCGCACCAAGCCCCACATCAACATCGGCACCATCGGCCACCACCAGCACGGCAAGTCCACGTTGACGGCGGCGATCACCCACGTGCTCCACGACCTGAACCCGGCCGTCAACCGCGCCCACACCGTCGAGGAGATCGACAAGGCTCCGGACGAACGGGCCCGGCGCAGCAGCTCCGACGTGGCGCACGTCGAGTACCAGACCGAGGAGCGCCACTACGCCCACCTGGACTGCCCCGGGCACGTCGACTTCATCCGAAACATGATCATCGGCACGGACCAGATGGACGCCGCGATCCTCGTGGTCTCCGCCTCCGAAGGCGTACAGGAGCAGACCAGGGAGCACGTGCTGCTGGCGAGCCGGGTCGGCGTGCCGTCGGTCGTCGTCGCGATCACGAAATGCGACCTCGTCGACGACAGCGAGGCCATCGCCCGGGTCGAAGCCGCCGTCCGCGACCTGCTGGACGACAACGGCTACCCGGGGGAGGGCATCCGGGTGGTGCGCGTATCGGCCCTCGGCGCGCTGGAGGGCAACGAGCGGTGGCGCGAGAGCGTGTCCGAGCTCCTGAAGGAGATGGAGGCCGGCACCCCGCTCCCCCGGCGGGCGGTGGACCAGCCGTTCTACATGCCGGTGGAGAGCGCGCACCCGCGGGAGGCCGGCCAGGGCACCGTCGTCACCGGCAAGATCGAACGGGGCATGGTCAAGGTCGACGACACGGTCTCGGTGGTGGGTCTCGGCCCGACCCTGACGGCCACGGTGGCCGGCATCGAGATCTTCCGCAAGACCGCCCGCGAGGGGCAGACCGGCGAGGAGGTCGGCCTCCTCCTGCACGGCGTCGAACCGGACGAGGTGGTCCACGGCCAGGTCCTCGCCGAGCCCGGCTCGATCACCCCGCACCAGGTGTTCGAGGCCCAGGTCCACTTCCTGTCCGAGGAGGAGGGCGGCCGGCACACCCCCGTCTCCAAGGGCTACCGCCCGCAGTTCTTCTTCCACACCGCGGACGTCACCGGCACCCTGGACTTCGAGCCCGACGAGCTCCCGCCGGGCAGCAACCACACCGTCCGGATCGAGCTGATGTCCCCGATCGCCGTGGAACGCGGCCAGCGGTTCGCCGTACGGGAGAGCGGCCTGACGGTCGCGTTCGGCCGCGTGTCCCGCGTCATCACCTAGCCGTACGGCTCCGCGCGGCCCCGAGGAACACCGCCCAGGCGGCATCACTCAGCTCCACGACAGGGCCTCCGTCCCACTTGCTGTCCCGAACCGCGACCGTGCCCGCCACGTTCGTAGCCACCTCGACGCAGTCCGTGTTGTTCGTGGTGCTGCTGAAGCTGGATTTCACGAACTGGAACCGACTCATGCCTGAAAACCTTTGCTGATTGCTTCGATCAGGTTCACGGAGTCGCGGGGCGCAAGGCTCAGCCGAGTAACCCGGTCGAACGCCCGGCTGTAAGCCTCGTTGGCTTCTGCGCCCTCCGCCCACACAGTAGACGCGATGCTCTCCGTGTAGCCGACTTCCAGGGCGCCAGGCTCTGCGAATGACAGGATGTTGAATGCACCCGAGACGGCATGGTGCGCACCCACACGGAACGGCAGCACCTGTACGTGGACATGGGGCAACCTGGCCATCTCCACCAGGTGTTCCAGCTGTCTGCGCATGACGTCCGGGCCGCCGACCTGCTGCCGCAGGGCCGCCTCCCAGAGCACGGCGTGGAACTCCAAGGGCTGATCGCCTTGCAGCCGTGCCTGCCGCTTCGTGCGGGTCTCCACCATCTCCTCGATCTGGTCGGGATGCGTCCATGAATCGGAACTGACGCCGAGAGCACGGT
>NZ_JBEYXK010000077.1:24016-33498 GCF_040645035.1 Streptomyces sp. NPDC046876
GCCTTGCAGCCGTGCCTGCCGCTTCGTGCGGGTCTCCACCATCTCCTCGATCTGGTCGGGATGCGTCCATGAATCGGAACTGACGCCGAGAGCACGGATGTAATCGGGAGCCTGGAGCAGGCCCGGGATGAGGGAGAGCTGCCATGTGCGGATGCGCGTGGCGACATCCTCCATCGCCACGTACTCGGCCAGGTTTCCCACCGTGGGGAAGTGACGCCACCAACCCTTGGCCTTGCGCCGCTCGCGGTCCAGCTTGGCCAGATCGAGGAGTCCCTGCACCACCGCCGGGTCGGTGACACCGTAGAGCTTGCACAGGGCCACGATGTCCGGATCCCGGAACGGGACCCAGCCGCGCTCCATCTTGGCGATCTTCGCCGCCGTGGCGCTGAGCACCTGCGCCGCCTGCGGCTGCGTGAGGCCGGCCGCATCGCGGAGGCGAAGCAGTTCGCCACCCAGTCTGCGCGCCAGCACCGTGGAAACCCGGTTGCCCAACGACGTTTGCGCTGCCGCCACTTGCATCACCTCCGTGTACGGGGAGCAGTCTTCCCGCCGCCGCTCCCTCGGCACAACTACTCCCTGGGGATAGATATCCCCGAGAAAGCTTGCGCACCGCACACGAGACTCCTACGGTCGGTGACGAACTGCTCACTGACCAGGACCAGTTGGCGGAAGTGCACCGTGCTGCGCGCACGGCGGAGCCACCGCCCGACCGGAGGTGTGGACGGATGGACGAGCCGATGCGGCGGGACGTACGGAACTACCCGCCGAGGCAGGATTCGGTGCCGGCGGCGCGGAGGCGATCGGCGTGGCTCGCGGTGGCGTGGGGGCAGCCCGGGGCGGCGGCCGACCTCGCGCTGCTGACCAGCGAGCTCACCACCAACGCCCTCCTGCACGGCGCGCTGCGCGAGCGGTACCTGCGGGTCGAGGTCCGCCTCACCGGAGCAGTGCTCCGCGTAGAGGTCACCGATCCGAAGGGCGAGCGCTGGCCCGTACCCCGCAACCCGTCCCCCGAGGAGCGGTACGGCCGCGGCCTGCAGATCGTGAGCGCGGTCGCGCAGAGCTGGGGCGCCACCGACCGGGTCGTCGGCAAGACGGTATGGGCCGAACTGGCCGTCGGAGGCCACCGTTAGTCTTTCGCCACATGGGCAACTGGATCGCGCCGAGTGCGATAGAACGCGAGCTGTACGAGGCCAAGCAGGGCAACGACTGGCCCGCCTACTTCGACGCCCTCGCCCGCGCCTGGCTCTTCGTGCCTCAGGGCCGCGCGTACCAGGACGCGAACCCGACGTCCGTGTTCCTCCAGCCCGTCTGGTTCCCCCAGGCCCGCGCCCACGCTTACGTGGCCTACACCGAGGGCATACTGCCGGTCCCCACCGCGGACCAGGTGTTCTCGAAGCACAGCCTCAACTGGTTCGCCCACCGCATCGACCCGAGCGACCCCCCGTACCTGGCGATCAACCCCGGCACGCCCTGCGAGGCGTTCCTGCCGGCCACGCCCGCGGACCGCGAGGTGTGGAAGTTCCACTGGAACCGGGCCACCGAGTACGGCCTGCCGCAGGACACGGTGCACGCCCTGCACGTCGGCGGGCCCCTGCACGGGCCGGTCGCCTTCGGGCTGGCCTGCGGCGCGCACCTGTCCGTACGCAACGGGCTGTTCTGGAACGCCCTCGGCTACCACGGGGAGGGCTACCTCAAGGAGCGGGAGAAGCTCCGGGAGTGGTGGGGGGTGACCACGCGCGAGGAGTGGCTCGAGGCGACCGAGCGGCTGCTGGCGGCGGACATGGTCAGCTCCGTATGGGAGTTCACGCTCCGGGTCCGCGTCGCGCTGGCCAAGGAGTTCGCCGGGCCGGTGGACATCGAACACTGGCGGCACGCCACCGAGGCCACCCTGCGGGCCAACGCCGAACGCGCCGCCGAGCCGCGCATCACCCCGGACGGGGTGACGGTCGCCCGGCCGCGCTCGACCGCGGAGGTCGAGGGGGAGATCGCGGGCGTGCAGCGGGTCATCGGCCGCATCGCCCGCTACGAGCAGCGCTTCCGGGCCGACGGGATTCTCGGCGAGGGCAAGTACGTGCGGTCGGTGGAGGCATGGGACTACGGGCGGGCCTCCCAGATGGCCCGCTGGGGCCTCGGCGCCCGCTTCGGCACCATCGAGGAGACCGAGGACGCGGTCGTCCGGGCCGGCCGGATGTGCCGGCTGGCGTACCGCTCCTGGGAGGACCTTTCGGCGGGCTTCATCCTCGGCCGGTGCCTCCAGTTCGACGAGGAGGAGTACGGCCACTGGTACACGGACATGGTCACCGTCCACCGGGCCCTGATGTCCGACCCGGGCAGCCCCTGGCTCAACATTTCATGGGACTAGAGCGCGTGGGTTCGGGTTTCGGTGGCTCGCTGGAAACGTCGGCCTCGGCCTTGGCCGCCTCCAGTAGCTCCGTGAACGGCTTCTCCACGATGGAGCCGCGCACCCGTTCCAAGCCGTACCTCTTGATCGCGTCCTTGTTCGCGTCGGGCTTGCAGGGGTCAAAGGCGATCCGCTCACCGGGCGGCGCCACATCCACGTGCAGGTAGGGCCAGTCCTTGCGATGCGTGTACCACAGCGTCAGTCGTTGCGGGCCCCGCGTGACGTTGAGAATCTCATTGCTGTTCGAGATGCCGGTCTGGTATCGCAGATAATCGTCGGCCGGACCTCGGGGGTCGTTCTCCTTGTGCTCCTTTTTGAGCTTCGCCAGACTCCTTCCCGAGAACTCGTAGTCACCCCCGATGATCACCCTGTCCATCCGGATAACGTACAGCTCGGTCCGGACGTCGACCGCCTCGTACCGATTCCAATCCGTCCGCTTGATCTCGATAAGCTCGTCGTCCGAGAATTCCTCTCCGGGATTCAGCGGCCGCCCCGGCGGCCTGATAAATTCTGCATCCTGGATCAGGATATTGAGGGGCGAGTCCGCGCGACCGCCGTGGACCCAGTAGATACTGCCGAGGACGTAGACCGGAATCTGGCCAGCGTTCCTCACGGACAGGTGGACCGGCAAGTACATCTGCGTCTTCTTCTCGTCCACGGTCGGCTTCCCGAAGGAAGCGAGGCTCTGCACCACCGGAGATGTCGCATAGGGGACGTATATCTGGGTGTAGGTCACGTTGGTGATGGCGAGAAGAGCGGAGGCCACCGTCCCCACGACGATGCGTTTGGGATTCTTGATCGCCCGCCACGCCCGCTCGCGGATCATTATCCCCAGAGTCGCCAGGGAGAACAGGAGGAGGAGAATCCAGTACTTCAGGTAGTCGGTGTACGACCAGCCCCAGACCTGCACGAAGATCAGCACCGAACTGAGAGCGATGGAGATCGAGGCGCCGATCAGAACGGCCATCCCGGAGAATGGAACTTTACGCATGTGCCAATAATCGACAGCGGCCCCTGCAGCAACGATTTCCAGCAGCGCCACGACGAGAAGGGTGATGCCTGTGATGCGCCCCGCATACGTGAGAGCACCGAGCATGTCCTTCGCGCCGATCTTGATGAGCAGGTAGGCGGTCGCCCCGAGGGTGGCTGCCATCAAGGCGCTGGCGACACGCCTCGCCCCTGAGCAATCCGGCCAGTGGTGTTTGCCTCCGCCCTGCCACTCGATCTGGAGCTCAGTGGGTAGATTGGCATGGCGCAGAATTGCTTTCAGCTCCCCGTGGGACCGTGCCTTGCCGGCAGGATGGCCGTCGATGGTGACGCGCCGCCAGCCGAGGCGATCCGGCCGGCTCACCGTTACCTTCGCCATAACTCCAGTCTGCCGCTGCCCCGGAATACAACGCCACCCAATCGGAGTAGCGTCGTGACCAAGGGCCGCCGTTCTCAGAGGAGGTCATCCATGCGTAGACGACTTCTCGGGTTCGCCGCGGCCGTGGCCCTGGCCGCTCTGGGCATCACGTGCCCCGTCGCCGCACAGGCCGCTGTCACCCCTGCCGTCGACGCACGGACATGCACGGCCCATCACGGAAGCGTGGAGTACGACTCCGCGACAGGCCTGTGGACCTGCATAGGCGGCACGTACGACGGCGAACCCATCTCCTGAACCCCGGCGGCACAATGGCGCCGTGGAGCAGAAGTCGAACAACCGCATCATCGTCGCGCTCGACTGCGACAGCCGCGCGGCCGCCGATGACATCGTCGGGGGGCTGGGCGGTGATTGCCGTTTCTACAAAGTCGGCTTGGAGCTGCTGACCGCGGCCGGGCCGGGTGTCGTCGAGGGCCTCGTCGCCCAGGGCAAGGAGGTCTTCCTCGACCTCAAGCTCTTCGAGATCCCCCACTCGGTCGCCGGTGCGGTGCGGGCTGCGGGGGCGCTCGGCGTCTCCATGGTGACCGTCCACGCCATGGGCGGCGTCGGCATCATGTCCGCCGCGGTTGAGGCCGCCCGGGAGTTCCCGGACCTGCGCGTGCTGGCGTTGACCGTGGTCACCAGCATGACCGACGCGGACCTGGCCGCCATCGGCGTCGGCGGCGCGACGCAGGAGCAGGTGCTCCGGCTGGCGCGGCTGGCCGGCGAGGCCGGCTGCCACGGGGTCGTCGGCTCGCCGCAGGAGGCGTCGGCGCTGCGGGGCGTGTTGGGCGCCGAGGCCCTGATCGTCACTCCGGGAGTCGCGCTGCCCGGGACGTCGGCGGGTGAGCACGCCCGTGCCGGGACGCCGCGCGCCGCCGTCGCTGCCGGGGCCTCCCATGTCGTCGTGGGCCGGGGCGTCACGCGCGCCGCGGACCCGGCGGCCGCGTTCCGGCGCGTCCGGGCGGACCTCGGTCAGTAGGGCCGCGTTTCTGTACCGGCATCCCACGGCCAACTAGCCTCACGTGTATGACTCTTGAGCTGAACGACACCGTGCGCAAGCTCCTCGATGCGCCGCACCCGGCGGTGCTGTCCACCATCAACCCGGACGGCAGCCCGCAGAGTTCGGTGGTGTGGGTGTCGCGGGACGGCGGGGAGCTGCTCGTCTCCACCGAGCAGGGGCGGCGCAAGGCGCGGAACATAGCCGCCGATCCGCGCGTCGGGATCACCGTCTTCGACCTCGCGAACCCCTACCTCTACGCGGAGATCCGCGGCACCGCCACCGTCACCGAGGACACCGGGCGGGCCGTCGCCGTCCGGATCGCGGAGGAGTACCTCGGGCCGGGCGGCGGCAAGGAGTACGCGCAGGCCCCGGCGCAGGACGTCCGCGTCGTCGTCCGCATCACCCCGACCAAGGTCCTCGGCAACGCCGCCCAGGCCGGCTGAGGCCGTGCCGCGCCTGCGGTGACGCCGTTGCCGGTGGTCACCGCAGGCCCGCTAGCAGGACCTCGAGGCCCGCGTCGAACATCTCGGCGGGGTCGTCGTGCGGGCCGGCGCCGACGACGTGGGCCAGGGTCGGGTAGCGGCCCGCCTCGAACAGCCGCATCAGGTACGGGCCGGCGGCCGCCTGCCACTGGCGGTCCGTGAGCCCGCTCTCCCGTTCCGTGCGGAGCTCGACCACCTCGTGCCGGACCGCGCCGAGCACGTAGCCGTTCACCGCCTGAAGGGCCCGCATCAGGGCGCCGGGGTCCTCGCCGATGCCGGGGGCGCAGCGCAGGGCGGCGAGCGTCGCCTCCACGTGGGCGAGCGCCGCGGGCCCCACCTGCGGGCGCCCGCCGAGCAGGTCGGCGAACCACTCGTGCCGCAGGGCCGCCTCCCTGATGCCGTGCGCGAGGGACCGTACGCCCGCCTGCCAGTCGCCCCCGGCCCCCGGCAGGTCGAGCTCCCCGTACACCGCGTCGACCATCAGGTCGAGCAGCTCCTCCTTGGTGTCCACGTACCGGTAGAGCCGCATCGGGCCCGCGTCCAGGGCTGCCGCCACCTTGCGCAGCGACACCGCCTGCAGCCCGTCGGCGTCGGCCAGGGCGATCGCCGCCCGCACGATCCGGTCGCGGCTGAGGGGGCTCAGCGCCGACCGCGTCGACGGCTCGGGCCGTTCCCAGATGAGCGGCGTCACGGAAGTCGTCCTCCTGAAAACTGGGTTTACACAAGATCGATACAGTGTATCGTCTCGATACAGCGTATCGATATTGATCCCGGCTGAAAGGCCCACCCATGCCACGCATCGCCATCGTCGGAGCCGGCCCCGCCGGTCTGGTCCTTGCGCGCGTCCTGCACGTGCACGGCATCGAAGCCGTCGTGTACGAGCGCGATGCCTCCCCCGCCGCCCGCACCCAGGGCGGCATGCTCGACCTCACCCCGGACGGCGGCCAGCACGCCTTACGCGAGGCCGGACTGGAGACGGAGTTCCTGCGCATAGCCCGGCGCGAGGGCCAGGACCTCCGCCTGCTCGACCACACCGGGACGGTGCTGCTCCGGCAGGACACCGCCGACGACGCCCCGCTCGAGCGCCCCGAGGTCGACCGCGCCGACCTGCGCGCGGTGCTGCTGGACTCCCTGCCCGCGGGGACCGTCGCATGGGGCCGCGGCCTGCTGCGCGCCGAGCCGCTGGGCGGGGGCGGGGGCGGGCACCGGCTGCACCTCGCGGACGGCAGCACCGACACCTGCGAGCTGCTCGTGGGCGCGGACGGCGCGGGCTCCCGCGTCCGCCCCCTCGTCACCGACGCCCGGCCCGCGCCGCTGGGCACACAAGTGATCGAGCTCGGCATCCCCGACCTCACCCGCACCCGGCCCGACCTCGCCGCCCGCGTCGGCCGCGGCAACTACTGGGCCTACGGCCCCGACCGCTCCCTGTCCGCCCAGCTCAACGGCGACGGCCGACTGCGCATCTACCTCAGCTTCCACGGCCTGGACGAGGAATCGCTCACCACCCTCGGCATCCCCTTCGAGGACCCGGCCCGCGCCCGCACCCGGCTGCGGGAGCTGTACGCCGAGGCCGACTGGGCCCCTCGGCTCACCGAGCTGATCGACGCCTGCGACGACACCGTCTGGCACCGCTCCCTCAGCGCCCTGCCGGTCGGCCTCACCTGGGCGCCCGTACCCGGCGTCACCCTGCTCGGCGACGCCGCCCACCTGATGCCGCCCGCCGGGACCGGCGCCAACGAGGCCCTGCTCGACGGGGCCGAGCTCGGGCTCGCGATCGCCGCCGACCCGGGCGACCTCGACGCCGCCGTACGGCGCTACGAGACCGCCATGTTCCCGCGAGCCGAGGAGGCCGCCCGCTTCTCCGCCCGGATCCACGAGGTGCTCATGGCGCCCGATGCGGCGCAGCGGCTGGTGGAGATCCTGGGCGGGTAGGCGCACCGGGCCGGGCCGGGCCCCGGCGGCACCCTCCGTCAGTGGTCGAAGGCGAAGAAGGAGTCCACCGCGGTGTCGTGGATGCCGCGGGCCTCCTTCATCCGGCCCGTCGGGGCCGAGACCCACACGTCGTAGAGCCGCCCGTTCTGCTCCCAGGCGATGTCGTACGTGTGCCGGGGGCCCTCGCCGGCCGGGTCGAAGCCGTTCCAGGTGAACTCCCAGAAGCCCGCGGTCAGTCCCTTGCGGGTCGTCGGCGTGACCTTGTTGTCGCGGTACCCGGGGTTGTTCGCCGGGCCGCGGGCATCGGAGTCCCGCATCGAGCCCAGCGCCCCGCCGGGCGGGATCGTGCCGATCCGGATGCCGACGCGGACGGCGCCGTCCGGGGTGATGTAGAAGATCCGCTCGCCGTCCGTCGAACGCTGCGAACCCGCAGGGACGTTCAGCGTGAACCCGCGCACGTCGTCGACCTTCACGAAGCCGGCCGCTGCGCCGCCAGGCTGTACGGGGGCGGGGGAGGACGGCGGCGTCGAGGGGGGAGGGGCGGTGGGCGTCGGCGTGGGCGTGGGCGTCGGCGTCGGCGTCGGCGTGGGCGTCGGCGTGGAGGGGGCCGGCTGGCCGGGGACGGCCGGTGCGGAGCCGACCGCGCCGGACTGGCCGCCCGCGGAGCGCCCCTCGAGCAGGACCCCCGCCGTCACCGCACCGGCGCAGGCGGCCACGGCCCCGGCCACCACCAGCGCCACCCGGGCCCCCCGAAGCCGGGGCCGCGGCGGCCGGGGGTGCCCGCCCGTGACGACGACACCGGCGTCACCGCCGCCGGCGGCCGGCCTGTGGTCGGCGTACGCGGTCGGCGTGTAGCCGGGCGGCGTGGACCCGGGCGGCATGTACCCCGCCGCCGGGGCCGCGGCGCTCGTCTCCTGGTCCGCCACACCGCCGCCCGCCGCGCACGCGGCCAGCATCCGCCGCGCCTCCACGGCCCCCAGCCGCCGCTGCGGGTCCCGCTCCAGCAGCCCGGTCACCACCGGCAGCAGCGGCCCCAGCCGGGCCGACGGCCGGATCTCCTCGTACACGACGGCGTGCGCGACGGCCCCGAGCGAATCCCGGCGGAACGGCGACTCCCCCGTCACCGCCGCGCACAGCAGCGCCCCGAGCGACCACAGGTCGGACTCCGGGCCTCCGGCGCCGCCCTGGATCCGCTCGGGCGCGGAGTACTCGGGCGTGCCCGCGAAGACCCCGGTCTCGCTGATGGTCGGCGCCCCGGGCAGGCTCGCGATGCCGAAGTCGGTCAGCACCACCCGGCCCGTGCCGGCGTCCAGCAGCACGTTCGCCGGCTTCACGTCCCGGTGCAGCACCCTGCGGGCATGGGCCGCGGACAGTGCGTCGATCAGGGCGACGCCCACCCCGGCCGCCTCCTCGGGGGACATCGGCCCGCCGGGGCCGGACAGCCGGTCGGCGAGCGAGCCGCCGTCGACCAGCTCCATGACGATGACGAGCTGCCCCTCGTGCTCCACCACGTCGTGGACCACGATCACATGGGGGTGCCGGATCTTGGCCACGGCCCGGGCCTCGCGCAGTGCGCCCTCCGGGTCGACCCCGGCCTCCAGGGACAGGGCCTTGACCGCGACCGGGCGCCCGAGCAGCTCGTCGGTGGCCCGCCAGACCACGCCCATGCCGCCGCGGCCGAGGCGCTCGCCCAGGCGGTAGCGCCCGCCGATCACCGCCCCGTCGCCCTGCAAACCGCCCTGCAGCGACACCCGTTCCCCCGTCCGCCGACCACGGCCATGATGCCGCAACCGCCCGGCCGGCACACGGAAGATCCCGCGCAACTCCACCACACGGGGCCGGATTCCCGGGCCCACCCGTCGCCCTTTCCGCTCCCGCCTCCGCTTGCCGCTGCCGGCTGTCGGCTGTCGGCTGCCGGCTGCCGCTGCGCGGAGCCGTCCCCCACCCCGCCCCTTCCCGAAACCGGTGCTCCGCCCCGGACCCCGTACGCCTCAAACGCTGGCGGGGCTGGGATGGACCCGGCGGGGCTGAAAGACCCGGGCGCTCCGCACCCGGTGCGCTCAAACGCCGCGCGGGCTGAAATGTGCCGCTGCGCGGCAATTCCAGCCCGCCGGCACAATCCAGCGCCGCCGGCACCTCCACCCCCACCGCACTATCCAGCGCCGCCGGCACCCTCCAGCCTCGCCGGCGTTTGAGGCGCGGGGGTCCGGGGGCGGTCCACGCCCAGGCCGGCGTCGACGTCCACATGGTCGAGATGGGGAT
>NZ_JBEYXK010000078.1:0-32865 GCF_040645035.1 Streptomyces sp. NPDC046876
GCTGAAATCAGCCCCGCCGGCGTTTGAGGCTGGGGGAGGGTCCGGGCGGAGCCCGGTTTCTGGGGGCACCTCCCAGCGGTAGCTGGGGGAGAAGGGGCGGGTAGGGGAACGGCTCCGCGCAGCGGGAGACGGTCAGGACGGGAGGTGGGCGGCCAGGCGGGTCAGGTAGGACGAGATGGCGGCCGGGCCCGGGAGGACCAGGTCGGCCCGGGCGGCGAGCTCCTGGACCTCCTCCGAGCCACTGCACAGCAGCAGCCCCGGCAGGCCCTCCGCCCGCCGCTTCTCCACGGCTGCATACGCCGCGAGGTCGCCCAGGTCGTCACCCGCGTAAACGACCGCCTCGGCGTCCACCTCCGCGAGGTATTCCGTCAGGGCCACGCCCTTGTCCATGCCCGGAGGCCTCAGCTCCAGCACCGCCCGCCCCGGCTCCACGATCAGCCCGTGCCGGGCGGCCAGCTCGGCCAGCGGCTCGCGCAGCGTGGCGAAGGCGGCGGCCGGGTCCGCGGCCCGCCGGGTGTGGACGGCCAGGGCCCGGCCCTTCTCCTCGATCCAGGTGCCCTGCCAGGCCCCGATGGAGTCCAGGAACCCCGGCAGCTCGGCCCGCACCGCCGCCACCCCCGGGTGCTCGGCGGGCGCGTGCACGATCCCGGTGACGGCGTCCCACCGCTCGGCCCCGTAGTGGCCGAGGACGACGAGGTGCTCCAGCCCCGCCACCCCGGCGAAGCCCCCGAGCCGTACGGCGACGCCCGCCGGCCGGCCGGTGATCACGGCGACGGAGGCGACGTGCGGCGCGAGGGCGGCGAGCGCCGGGACGGCGGCCGGATGGGCGCGGGCCTGGTCGGGGTCCGGCACGATCTCGGCGAGGGTGCCGTCGAAGTCGAGGGCGACGACGGCGCGCCGCGGTGCGCGGAGCAGGGCTGCGAGTCCCTCGCGGCCGGCGGCGGTGACGGGCATCGGCAGGTCGTGCGGATGGCTCCCCATACCGATGACCCTAACGGCCCAGCGGTGCCACGGCTACGGCGCACGGCGCACGGCCCGGCCCCCCGCGCCCGGCAGGTCAGCGCCGGGCCCGCTGCGCCTCGCGGAGTCGGCGCAGCCGATTGACGGTGCCGGGGGCGTGGGCGAGGGCCCGCGGGTCGTCCATGAGGGCGTTGAGCAGCTGGTAGTAGCGGACCGGGGTCATCCCGAGCCCCTCGCGTATCGCGCGCTCCTTGGCGCCGGGGCCGGGCCAGGTGCGCCCCTCGTAGGCGAGCACGGCGGCCTCGGCGGCGGTCAGCCGCCCGCCCCCCTGCTCGTCCTGCTGCCCGGCGTCCGTCATACCGCCAGATTAACGCCGGTCACCGACACCCCCGGCGACCCCGATCCGTCAGCGTCCGTCAGCGTCCGTCAGCCGTGCGGGCCGCCGTCGCGATGCCCTCCAGGACCTTCGCGGGCTGTGCGCCGGGCTGCACGGCCCTGCCGATGTTCTGCTTGACGTCCTCGCTGACGCCGGCCCAGGACTTCTTGCCGACGGGGTACAGCCGGGCGTTCGGCAGGGCCTGGAGGAAGGTCTTCAGCTGGGCCGCCGAGCCGCCGGCGGACTCCACCGCCCGGTAGCCGCTGGTGGTGACCGGCAGCAGGTCGTACTTGCCGGTGAAGGCGGTCACGTTCTTCGTCTCGTAGAGGTAGTCGAGGAACTTGCCGGACTGCGCGCGGCGGCCGTTCTTGAACGCCATGATCCAGTCGGCGACGCCCATCGTGGGGTGGTCGGTGCCGTCGGCCGTCGGCAGGGGCACCATGCCGACCTTCACGCCCTTCTCGGCGGCCTGCTTGATCAGGGTCGGGTGCCCGTTGAGCATGCCGACCTCGCCGCGCGTGAAGGCGTCGAAGGCGGCCTGCCGGTCGGTCTTGGCCGGCTCGTTCGGCCCGGTCAGCCCCTGGCCGACCAGCTTGTCGCGCAGGAACTCGAAGGTCTTGACGTTCTCGGCGGAGTCGATCGCGTACGCCTCCTCGTTGTCGGTGTAGCCACCGCCGCCCGCGAGCATCCACATCATCGTCTCGGCCTGGGCCTCCTCGCGGCCGAGCGGCAGCGCGAAGGGGGTCGCCACGCCCGCGGCCTTGAGCTTCTTGGCGGCGGCCTCGAGGTCGGCCCAGCTCTTGGGCTGCCAGCCGGCCTTGGAGTCCTTGGGGATGACCCCGGCGTCGCCGAGCAGCTTCTCGTTGTAGAAGAGCAGGCGGGTGCTGGCCACGAAGGGCATGCCGTACTGGACGCGGCGGATCTTGCCGGCGTCGGCGAGCGCCGGGAGGAAGTCGGCCTCGGTCTTGACGGAGAGGATCTCGTCCGCGGTGTAGAGCTTGCCGGCGGCCGCGTAGTCGGCGTAGGCGCCGATCTGTGCGATGTCGGGGGCCTTGCCGGCCTTGACCATGGCGGCGACCTTGGCGTCGACCTCGGACCAGTTGTAGACGCTGACCTCGACCTTGGTGCCGGGGTGGGTCTTCTCGAAGCCGGCGGCGAGGTCCTTCCACCAGCCGGTCGAGGAGTTCTTCGGATTGTCCCCGTAGTCGGCCGCCACGACCCGCAGGGTCACCTCGTTGTCCCCGGTGACGCCCGCGCAGCCGGTCAGTGTCGCCGCGGTCGTGCAGAGTGCGGCGCCGATGGCGGCCAGGCTCAGGTAACGGCCCTTCACAGTTCTCGATCCACCCCAGGTTGTACGTACGATCCACGTAAGGTCTACACCACTTTGGCGGCTCTTCCACATCCGGATCCCTCCACGCCACCGAATTTGTATGGCGGCTCAACAATCCCCACCAATGGACTAGACCTTTCCCCGGCGAACACGCGAGACTGTCACCTGTGAAACCCGTGAAACACGTCATCGCCCTCGATGTGGGCGGCACCGGGATCAAGGCCGCCCTCATCGCCGACGACGGCACCCTGCTCCACGAAGCGCGCCGCGCCACCGGCCGCGACCGGGGCCCCGACGCCGTCGTCGGGACGATCCTGGACTTCGCCGCCGAGCTGTACGCGCTCGGCCGCGACCGCTTCGCCGCGCCCGCCCGCGCGGCCGGCGTGGCCGTCCCCGGCATCGTCGACGCCGAGGGCGGCATCGCCGTCTACGCGGCGAACCTCGGCTGGCGCGATGTACCGCTGCGCGCGCTGGTCAGCAGCCGCCTCGGCTCCCTGCCCGTGGCCCTGGGCCACGACGTGCGCACGGGCGGACTCGCCGAGGGCCGCATCGGGGCCGGCCGCGGCGCCGACCGCTTCCTGTTCGTCCCGCTCGGCACCGGCATCGCCGGCGCCATCGGCATCGCCGGCCGCATCGAGGCCGGCGCCCACGGGTACGCGGGCGAGATCGGCCACATCGTGGTCCGCCCCGGCGGACCCGCCTGCGGCTGCGGCCAGCGCGGCTGCCTGGAGACCCTCGCCTCCGCCTCCGCCGTCAGCCGCGCCTGGGCGGCCGCCTCGGGCGACCCGGCCGCCGACGCCGCGGACTGCGCCGAGGCCGTCGCCTCGGGCGACGAGCGGGCCCGGCAGGTGTGGGACACCGCCGTCGGCGCCCTCGCGGACGGCCTGGTCACCGCCCTCACCCTGCTCGACCCCCGCACCCTGATCATCGGCGGCGGGCTCGCCGAGGCCGGGGAGACCCTCTTCACCCCGCTGCGGGCGGCCGTCGAGGAGCGCGTGACGTTCCAGCGGCTGCCCCACATCGTCCCGGCGGCCCTCGGGGACACCGCCGGATGCCTGGGCGCAGGGCTGCTCGCCTGGGACCTACTCGCCACGGAGGTACCTGCCTGATGGCCGGAAGCGCACACAGCACCGTTCTCTCCGGCGCCAGGGTGGTCCTGCCCACCGGCATCGTGGCGGGCGGCCGCGTCATCGTCGAGGGCGACCGCATCGCCGGCGCCGCCCGCGAGGACACAGCCGTGGTCGACCTGTCCGGGCACTGGCTGGTCCCCGGCTTCGTCGACATGCACAACCACGGCGGAGGCGGCGCCTCCTTCACCTCCGGCACCCCCGAGGAGGTCCTGCGGGGCGTGCGGACCCACCGCGAGCACGGCACCACCACCCTCGTCGCCTCCACCGTCACCGGCGACCTCGACGAACTCGCCCGCCGCGCCGGCCTGCTCGCCGAGCTCACCCAGCAGGGCGAGATCGCCGGCATCCACTTCGAGGGCCCGTTCATCAACCCCTGCCGCAAGGGCGCGCACAAGGAGGAGCTGCTGCGCGACCCCGACCCGGCCGAGGTGCGCAAACTCGTCGACGCCGCGCACGGCGCCGCCCGCATGGTCACCCTCGCCACCGAGCTGCCGGGCGGCCTGGACTCCGTACGGCTGCTCGCCGAGCACGGGGTGATCGCCGCGATCGGGCACACCGACTCCACGTACGACCAGACCCGCCAGGCCATCGACGCGGGCGCGACGGTGGCCACCCACCTGTACAACGCCATGCCGGGCATGGAGCACCGAGCCCCGGGGCCGATCGCCGCGCTGCTGGAGGACGAGCGGGTCACCGTCGAGCTGATCAACGACGGTACCCACCTGCACCCGGCCATGCTGGAACTGGCCTTCCACCATGCCGGCGCCCACCGCGTCGCCCTCATCACCGACGCGATGGACGCCGCCGGCTTCGGCGACGGGACCTACCACCTCGGGCCGCTGGAGGTCGAGGTGAAGCAGGGTGTGGCCCGCCTCGTCGAGGGCGGCTCCATCGCCGGCTCCACGCTGACCCTGGACACCGCGTTCAAGCGGTCGGTGACCCTGGACCGGCTGCCCGTGGAGTCCGTGGTCCAGGCGATCTCCGCCAATCCGGCCAAACTCCTCGGCCTGTACGACGAGGTCGGCTCGCTGGAGCCCGGCAAGTACGCGGACCTGGTCGTGCTGGACGGCGAGTTCGACCTCAAGGGCGTCATGCGGCGCGGCGAATGGATCATCAGGCCGCAGGGCTGAGCGGACATCAGGCCCCGGGTGCGGCAAGCCCGTACGCCGGTCCGCGCGGCCGATCGGCCGTACCCCGGCAGCACGTGCGGAGGCGGCCCGGCCCCCGGGGCTGGGCCGCCCCCGGTGGTCTTTGACATGATCCCGGCACACACCGAGACCGGGGCTTGCCATGATCCTGACCGTGACGCTCAACACCGCACTCGACGTCACCCACCGCGTACCGCGGCTGATTCCGCACACCTCGCACCGGGCCGCCACCGTGACCGAGCGGCCCGGCGGCAAGGGGCTGAACGTCGCCCGCGTCCTGGCCGCGCTCGGCCACCCCGTCACCGCGACCGGCTTCGCGGGCGGCCGCACCGGCGCAGCCGTACGCGAACTGCTCGCCGACTCCCCCGGTGTGACCGACGCCCTGGTCCCCTGCGCGGGCCCCACGCGCCGCACCCTGGCCGTCGTCGACGAGACCTCCGGCGACACCACCCAGTTCAACGAGCCGGGCCCGCTGATCGGTTCCGGTGAGTGGGCGGAGTTCCTCGACCGCTACCAGGACCTCGCCGCCGGAGCCGACGCGGTCGCCCTGTGCGGCAGCCTGCCGCCGGGCGTGCCCGTCGGCGCGTACGCCGTCCTGGTGCGCACCGCCCGCGCGGCCGGTGCCCCCGTGCTCCTCGACAGCAGCGGCGAGGCCCTGCGCCGCGGGATCGCCGCCCGCCCCGAACTGGTCAAGCCGAACGCCTCCGAGCTCGCCGAGCTGACCGGCTCGCGCGAACCGCTCCAGGCCACCCGCGACGCCCGCCGCCGCGGCGCGCACGCCGTCGTCGCCTCCCTCGGGGCGCAGGGGATGCTCGCGGCCACCGCCGAGGGCGCCTGGCAGGCCGCCCCGCCCGAGGCCCTGGCGGGCAACCCGACCGGCGCGGGCGACTCCGCCGTCGCGGGCCTGCTGTCGGGCCTGGTCGAGGGCCTGAACTGGCCGGACCGCCTGGCCAGGGCGGTCGCCCTGTCCGCGGCCACGGTCTGCGCCCCGGCGGCGGGAGAGTTCGACCCCCGCACCTACGAACGGGTACGGGGGTCGGTGGAGGTGACGCAGCGCTAGCGGACCGGCGAGGTCAGCCCCGCTCCAGCCACAGCTGGTCGAGGTTGACCTCGCACTGGTTGCCGGCCTCGCACGACATCTTGACCGTGTTCGTGCCCTGCTTGAGCTGCACGATCGACCAGGTGTAGGTCCAGCCCTTGTCCCACTCGCCCGGCTTGGCGTTGCTGAAGTTCTTCATGTTGATGGGCCGGTCCTGCTTCTCGCCGTTGACGGTCAGCGTCATGCTGGCGTCCTTGCCCGGCACGCCGTAGACCACCTTCAGCTTGTACTGGCCCGCCTTGGCCACGTCCACGGTCCACGTCGCCGCCGCACCCGGGGCGTTCAGGCCGCCCACGTACTGGCCGCCGGCGCTCTTCGCGCCCGGCACCGTGTTCTGCAGCATCGCACCGCCGGTCAGGGCCATGCCCGCGCCCGAGGCGTCCGCCTTCGGCAGCGGGGCGTCCGCCGAGGCCGAGGGGCTCGGGGCGTCCGCCGAGGGGGAGTTCTGCGGCTGCGCGGACTGGTTCTGCGTCTGGCCGCCCTTGTCGGCGTTCTTCTTGTCCGCGTCCTTGTCACCGAAGGCCAGGGCCGCACCGATGCCGATCACGACCGCGCCGAGCACCGCGACCGCCGCGATCAGCATGCCGCGCCGGCTGGAGCCGGACCCGGAGCCGGCGCGCCCGGCGCTGCGGCCGCCCCCGGCGCTCCCGGGCGCCTGCATGGTCGCGGTGGGGTGCGGCTGCTGCTGCGGAACGCCGTAGCCGCCCGCCTGGAGCGCTTCGGGGGCCTGGTACTGCGCCTGGTAGCCCGGCTGCGCCTGCGGGGGCACGGCGCCGCGCTGGCCGCCGTACGTCCGCTCGCCGACCGTGCGCACCTGGTTGTACGAGGTGCGGGGGACACCGCGCTGCGCACCTGGCTGCCCGCCGACCGTGGGGCCCGGGTAGGCGTAACCGCCGCCCGGCGGGGGCGGTGTGGCTCCGGCAGCCTGGCCGTCCGCGTAGAGGTAGCCGAACGGGTCGTCCTCCTCGGGCTTGTTCGCCCCACCGTTCGGGCCGTTGTTCGCGGGCGTCGTCATCGCAGGTCACTCCTTTCGACCCCCGGGAGCCTACCCCGAACACGTGCACACACGGGCGGCCGACGGCCTCAGCCCGCCCGGCGGTGCGCCTTGGAACGGGACCTTTTCTCCATGTACATCCGCTGGTCGGCCGAGCGCAGCACCTCGTCCGCCGACATCCCGCAGCTGGCCCAGCCGATGCCGAAACTGGCGCCCACCCGCACGGCGCGGCCGTCGACCCGGATCGGCGGGACGATCGCGTTGCGCAGCCGTACGGCGAGGTCGGCGGCGTCGGCGGCGCCGAGGCCGTCGGCGAGGACGACGAATTCGTCACCCCCGAGCCGGGCGACGGTGTCGCCGTCGCGGACCCCCGTCGTCAGGCGGCGGGCCACCTCGATGAGCACCGCGTCGCCGGTGTGGTGCCCGAACCGGTCGTTGATCGACTTGAAGCCGTCGAGGTCGCAGAAGAGCACCGCGAGCCCCTTCGTCCCGTCATCCACCTCGGACGCGGGCGCCACCGCGTGCACGTGGTGGTCGTACGGGCCCACCCCCGCGCCGTCGGACAGCTCGAAGGGCTCGGGGAAGCCGTCGGGCCGGTACTCGGGCCGCACACCGTGCTCCGCGCCCCCTCCGCCCGCCCCGCCCCCGCTCGCGCCCACGGCCCCGCCCTGCCCCTCGTACGCCGCGTCCAGCGCCTCCACGGCCCCGGCCCTGACCGCCTGCGGCAGCCGGCACAGCCGGGCCGAGAGCCGGGCGCGCAGCTCGGCGCTGTTGGGCAGGCCGGTCAGCGAGTCGTGGCTGGCCCGGTGGGCGAGCTGGAGCTCGTGGCGCTTGCGCTCCTCGATGTCCTCGACGTGGGTGAGCAGGAACCGCGGCCCGTCGGCGGCGTCCGCGACGACGGAGTTGCGCAGCGACACCCAGAGGTAGGTCCCGTCGCGGCGGCCCAGGCGCAGCTCGGCCCGCCCGCCCTCGGCGGAGGTCCGCAGCAGGGTGCCGATGTCCTCGGGGTGGACCAGGTCGGAGAAGGAGTACCGGCGCAGGACCGAGGCCGGGCGGCCGAGCAGTCGGCACAGCGCGTCGTTGGTGCGCAGCAGGCGGCCGTGCTGGTCCCCGCCCATCTCGGCGATGGCCATGCCGCTGGGCGCGTACTCGAAGGCCTGCCGGAAGGACTCCTCGCTTGCCCGCAGCGCCTGCTGCTCGCGCTCCAGGCGGACCAGGGCCCGCTGCATGTTCGCGCGGAGCCGGGCGTTGCTGATCGCAATGGCCGCCTGGAAGGCGTACATCTGGAGCGCCTCGCGCCCCCACGCGCCGGGGTGGCGCCCGTTGCGCGGTCTGTCCACCGAAATGACACCCAGGAGTTCCCCGCCGGACGCGTACATGGGGGCGTACAACCGGTCCTCGGGGTGCCACTCGTCCTCGAACCGCGGATCGGGGCCGTCGGTGTGCCACTGGGGCACGTCGTCCTCGAGCAGGACCCAGCCCTCGGTGTGCGGGATGAAGCGCAGGCCGTCCCAGTCCTCGCCCATGGCCAGGCGGCGCTCCCAGGAGGCGCGGGAGCCGACGCGGCCGGTGATGAGGGCTTCCGCGGCGGGGTCGCCTGCGAAGGCGGCGACGACGAGATCGCCGTCAGGGCGTACGAGGTTGACGCAGGCGAGTTCGTAGCCGAGGCCCGTGACGATGCCGTCCACGACGGTCTGCAGAGTGTCCGCCAGGCTCCTGGCCGTGTTGAGCTCGGCCACCACCC
Source organism: Streptomyces sp. NPDC046876 (assembly GCF_040645035.1). NCBI lineage: Bacteria > Bacillati > Actinomycetota > Actinomycetes > Kitasatosporales > Streptomycetaceae > Streptomyces > Streptomyces sp. NPDC046876. The sequence goes on from NZ_JBEYXK010000078.1 coordinate 8,782, forward strand.
GGTGCAGCTGCCGCAGGGTCGCAAGACGGACGTACGGCTCCGACTCGGTCTCCATTGCTCGCTCTCCCCGAGACCTCGACAGCAACTCCAGGTTTGTCATCGGCGTTTCGTTGCGGTGTCCCGTCCACTGAATCACAGTGAGCTGTGCGGCAGGTACACAGGGTCAACAAATCTTGCCCTCTGTGACTCAAGTCACATGAGATGAATAAAGGTGTGGGGAAAAGGGGTACGGCCGCCGGGAAGACTCCCCGCCTTCCCGGCGGCAAACGATACGCCCGCGGGCCTAGGCCAAGGGTCCGGGACGCGGCTCGGACCCGGGCCCGATGTGCACCGCGGGAGGGCGAGACTAGCGTTCCAGGCGTGCCGAAGACGATTCCCGTACCCCTGCCGACCGCCCCCACCGTCCATCCTGAGGGGGTGAGCCACGACGAGTTCCGCGACGCGATGTCCCGCCTGGCCGCGGGCGTGTGCCTGATCACCGCGCACGAGCCCCCTCTGACCCCCGACGGCCCGCACGGCGAGGACGTCGGGATGACCGCCACCGCCTTCATGTCCGTCTCCCTCGACCCGCCGCTGGTCCTGGTGAGCCTGCGCGAGGGCTCCCGGATGGACGACCTGCTCGCCGAGCAGCCGCTGTGGGCGGTCTCGGTCCTCGCCGACCACCAGCTCCAGATCGCGAGCCGCTTCTCGATGAAGGGCCGCATCAGCGACCGGCTCCTCTTCGCCGACCTGCCGTACGTGCGCGGCGAGGCCTCCGGGGCCCCGCTGCTGGGCGGCGCCCTGGCCACCCTGGAATGCCGCACCGAGAGCCGCGTACCGGCCGGCGACCACACCCTGGTCATCGGCCGCGTCCTCGCCTCGGCCGTGCCCACCGCCGACGCCGCCCCGCTCGCCTACTTCCGCGGCCGCTACCGCCACCTGGCGCCGTAGCGGCGGGCGCGGGGCGTTCGGGCGCAGGGCGTTCGGGCGCAGGGCGTCGGGTGCGGGCCGCGCGGCCGGATCCCGGCCCGGGCCTACCAGTCGCGGCCCGAGCGGCCGCGCTTCGTCTCGCCGCGGGCCTTCTTCTCCCGCAGCCGCCGCTCGTTGATCCCCCGCGGGATCTTCGTCGCGCGCCGCTGCCGCGGCGGCGGGGCGGTCGCCTCCGCCAGCAGCGCCGCCATCCTGACCAGCGCCATCTCCCGGTTGCGCAGCTGCGAGCGGTGCTCGGAGGCCCGTACGGTCAGCACCCCGTCCACCAGGCGCGACGCGAGCCGCTCCAGCGCCCGCTCCTTCCACTGCGGCGGCAGCGCCTTCGTGGCGGCCAGGTCGAACAGCAGCTCCACCCGGGAATCGGAGGTGTTCACGTGCTGCCCGCCCGGCCCGGAGGAACGCGAGAACCGCCAGGAGAGCTCCGCCTCGGGGAGCTCCACCGCACCGCGGATGACATGGGGACCGGACATGCCCCCCATGATCCCGCCCCCGCCCCGCGGCGTCACCCGCATTTCCCGCCGCCGCGCTGGAACCCGCCGACCCTCTCCCCGCGTTATGAAGGTCAGCGGTACCGTGGCCGCATCTCGCGGTCAGGCCACGACGAAGGGACACCAGTTCACCATGGCAGTAAGCCTCTCCAAGGGCGGCAACGTCTCGCTCACGAAGGAGGCCCCCGGCCTCAGCGCCGTCACGGTCGGCCTCGGCTGGGACGTGCGCACGACGACCGGTGTCGACTTCGACCTGGACGCCTCGGCCATCGCCGTCAACACGATGGGCAAGGTCGTCTCCGACGGCCACTTCGTCTTCTTCAACAACAAGTCCACCCCGGACCAGAGCATCGTCCACACCGGTGACAACCGCACCGGCGAGGGCTCCGGCGACGACGAGTCCATCAAGGTCAACCTGGCCGCCCTCACCCCCGACGTAGACAAGATCGTCTTCCCGGTCTCCATCTACGACGCCGACTCCCGCAGCCAGAACTTCGGCCAGGTCCGCAACGCGTACATCCGCGTCGTGAACCAGGCCAACGGCGCCGAGATCGCCCGCTACGACCTCTCCGAGGACGCGGCCACCGAGACCGCCATGGTGTTCGGCGAGCTCTACCGCAGCGGCGCCGAGTGGAAGTTCCGCGCCGTCGGCCAGGGCTACGCCTCCGGCCTGGTCGGCATCGCCCAGGACTTCGGCGTCAACGTCTGAGTCCGGCCGCTGCCGCCACCCTGACCGGCACCCGCACCCGCGGCGCCCCCGTCAGCAGCGAAAGCCCCCTCCCGGCCGTCCGGGGAGGGGGCTTCGCCGTGCCCGACCGGCGGGCGCCCGGCGGCTAACGTGCGGGAATGATCCTCGAGCCCCTCACCGCGGCCGACGACGGCGCCCTGCCCGGCCCCGTCCTCACCGAGATCGCCGCCCTCTACGCCACCAACCACGCCTTCTTCGAGCTCAGCGGCGACTTCCCCGACCCGCACCGCATCACCGTCGAACAGGTCGCCGCCGCCCTCGCCGACGAACTCGCCCACGACGGCGCCGAGGTGTTCCTCGCCCGCTCCGCCGGCCGCCTCGTCGGCCTGGCCGCCACCCTCGCCCACCACCCCGACCCCGCCTCGGGCGACCCGGACCCTTGGATCGGCCTGCTCCTCGTCGACGCCACCGCCCACCGCGCAGGGCACGGCAGCCGCATCGCCGCCGCCGTCGAGGACCGCTTCCGCGCCGCCGGCCGCACCGCACTGCGCCTCGCCGTACTCGACAACAACCCCGGCGCCAAGGACTTCTGGGCCTCCCGCGGCTACACGTTCCTGCGCCACGCCAAGGACCTCGAACACGGCCGCGACTGCACCGTCATGCGCAAGGAGCTCCTCCGACCCGAATGAACCCCGGGGGCCGGGGGCAGGGGCCGGCAGGACCCCAGGGGGACGTCAGTGCGGTCGGTCCTTGCCGTACAGCCACACGTCCCACACCTTCTTCAGGTCCAGTCCCGTCTTCTGCTCCGCATAGGCGGTGAAGTCCTTCGTGCTCGCGTTGCCGTGCCGGTGGTCGGCCACCCAGCCGCGCAGCATCGCGAAGAACCGCTCGTCGCCCGCCTCCTGACGGATCCGGTGCAGCACCATCGCACCGCGGTAGTACACCGGCTCGTCCGAGATGTTCCGCGCCGACGGCGGCTCGGCCGGCGGGAACGCCGCCCAGTCCGAGCCCGCCGCCCCGTCGACCGAGGTGTCACCGGCCAGGAACGCCTCGAAGCGGCGCTGCGCGCTCACGCCGCCGTGCTCCTCGTCCCACAACCACTCCGCGTACGTCGCGAAGCCCTCGTTGAGCCACATGTCCTTCCAGGACTCCGGCGAGACCGAATCACCGAACCACTGGTGCGCCAGCTCGTGCAGCAGGAGCCCCGGCTCCGTCGGCGCACCCGAGAACACCGGCCGGCTCTGCGTCTCCAACGCGTACGTCAGCGTCCCCTCCGGAACCACGATCGCACCCGCCGTGGAGAAGGGGTACGGGCCGAAGCGCGCACTGCCCCAGTCCACCATCTCCGGCAGCCGCGCCAGCGCCGGCCCGGCCTCCGCCGCCTCGCCCGGCGCCACCGCCGTGTGCCACGGCACCCCCGCCGGGGTCCGCCCGTCCGACACCTGGAACCTGCCCACCGCCGCCGTCACCAGATAGCTCGCCACCGGCTCCGGGCTGTGCCACACGAACTCCGTACGGCCGCCGCCGGCATCGGTGCGCGAGCGCAGCTCACCGTTGGAGACCGCCTCGAAGCCGCGCGGGACGGTGAGGGTGATGTCGTACGAGGCCTTGTCGCTGGGATGGTGGTTGCCCGGGAACCAGGCCATCGACCCCACCGGCTCGCCGAGCGCGACCGCCCCGCCCGCACCCCCGGCCTCGAAGGGGATCCAGCCCTCCTTCGAGCCGTCCGGATCCGACAGGGTCCGGGGCCGGCCGCTGTAGTCCACCTCCGTACGGAACACCTCACCCGCCGTCAGGTCCTCGGCCGGACGCACCGTCAACTCGTTGCCGGTGCGGTTGAAGCGGGCCTTCTCGCCCTGCACGCTGACCCCCTCGACCTTCAGGCCGGCGAGATCGAGGTTGAAGGAGCTCAGGCCCTGCTCCGCGCGCGCCGTGATCACGGCCGTGCCGTGCAAAACCCCGTCCGCCGGGTCGTAGTCCAGGTCCAGCGCGTAGTGGTCGACCTCGTAGCCGCCGTTGCCCGCCTTCGGGAAGTACGGGTCACGCAGCCCCGCCGCGCCCGGCCGCCCGTGCACGGGGCTGCCCGTACACCCCGCGACCAGCGCGAGCAGGGCCGCCGCCGCGGGAACGGCGAGGCGGCGGCGGGTGAGGCGGGCGGGACGGGCAGGGGCGCGGGTATCCACGGAGCCGATCCTATGGGGTGCCTTGTCGTACTACGATCCGATTCGGCCCCGGCGGGGCGAGGCCGAACCGGACCGCGGGGGAGGACTACTTCTCCAGGGCCTCGACGCCCGCCTTGGCGTACTTCTCGTCCAGGTCGCCGCTCGGCGCGCCCGCCACACCGATGCCCGCCACCGGCGCACCGCCCGCCTGCACCGGGGTGCCGCCGGCCAGGAACAGCGTCCCCGGGATGTCCTTCAGGTTCGGGGCCTGCGCCAGCCGGCCCACCAGCACCGAGGTCGGGGCGTTCCACGACACGGCCGTGAAGGCCTTGCGCTGCGCCGACTCGTACGACTGCGGACCCGCACCGTCTCCACGCAGCGTCACGATGGTGTTGCCGTTGCGGTCCACGACCGCGACCGTCACCTTCTGGTTCTCCTTGCGGGCCGCCTCCAGCGCCGCCTGCGCCGCACGGGTCGCCGCGTCCACGGTCAGGTGCGTGGTGGTCGTGAAGTTCTTGTCGTTCACCTCGCCGTCCTTCTTCGCCACGGCGGCCGCCGGAGCCGACTCGGGCTGCGCGGCACTGGCGCTGACCGCGCCGAAGGTCCCGGCGCCGAGCGCGACGGCGAGGGCGGTACCGGTCAGAACGCGGGTGCGGGTCTTCATCTCTGCTGCTCCTGCTGGGTGCGGGGTCATCGGGTCCTTGTGCTGCATCCAGCCTCGCCCCCCGACCCCCGCCCGCCCGTCCCCGTACCGGCTCGCACCCGCTGCCCCACCGGTCGACCCCCGTATCGTCCGATCGGCTGATGCGCGCCCGACCGCCGCCCCGCTTGGCTGGACGGCGCCATCGCCCGCCACCGGGCACGATGGAGCAAGAGACCGACCCGGGAGCCCGCCGTGACCCACGTGACCCGAGCGCCGTCGCGGAAGGCCGACACCCGCATGCTGGCCGCCGTCATGCACACGGCGTTCTTCCTGCTGCTGGGCGCATCCGTGGCCCGCTTCCTGCTGCGCCACCCCGGCTCCCCGAAAACCCCGTGGATCATCGCCCTGAGCGCCGTGCTCGCCCTGCTGTACGTCCTCGGCCCCGCCCTCGGCGCCGCCCCCACCCTGCGCCGGCTGATCTGGCTCGGACTGGTCGTCTCCACCTGGGTCGTCCTGGTCGTCCTCGCCCCCAGCTTCGCCTGGTGCGCCGTCCCCCTCTTCTACACGGCCCTGCGCACCCTGCCGCCCCGCGCGGCCATCGTCCTGGTCGCCCTCCTGACGGTCTTCGTCGTCGCCGCCCAGCTGAAGCTGTCCCACGGCTTCGACCCCAACCTCCTCCTCGCCCCACCCGCCATCGCCGCACTCGCCACCGCCGTCTTCGTCCACATGGAACGCCAGGCCCAAGCCCAGCGCGCCCTCATCGACGACCTCATCCGCACCCGGCGCGAACTCGCCGCCACCGAGCGCCGCGAAGGCACCCTCGCCGAACGCCAGCGGCTCTCCATGGAGATCCACGACACCCTCGCCCAGCACCTCTCCAGCCAGCAGATGCTGCTCCAGGCCGCCGACCGCGTCTGGGACGGCGACCCCGCCACCGCCCGCGCCCACGTCCGCACCGCCACCGGCATCGCCGCCCGCGGCCTCGCCGAAGCCCGCCGACTCGTCCACGACCTCGCCCCGCCCGAGCTCGCCGGCGGCGCCGGACTCGCCGACGCCCTGCGCGCCCTCGACGCCGGCCCCGACATCGACGTCCGCTTCCACCTCGAAGGCACCCCGGCCCCCCTGCCCGACCGCGTCCAGTCCGCCCTCCTGCGCGTCGCCCAGGGCGCGCTCGCCAACGTCCGCGAACACGCCCACGCCCGGACCGCAGCCCTCACCCTGAGCTTCCTCGGCGACCAGGTCGTCCTCGACGTCGCCGACGACGGCCACGGCTTCACCGAACCCCGCACCCCCCGCAGCGACGACCGCGGACACGGACTCCCCGCCATGCGGGCCCGCGTCGGCCAGCTCGGCGGCACCCTCACCATCGAATCCACCGCCGGCGAAGGCACCGTCCTGTCCGCAGCCATCCCCCTGGAGCACCGCCCGTGACGACCCTCCTGCTCTGCGACGACCACGCCGTCGTCCGCGCCGGCCTGCTGGCCCTCCTCGGCAGCGCCCCGGACATCGAAGTCCTCGGCGAGGCGGGCAGCGGCGAAGAGGCCGTCGCCCTCGCGGCCCGGCTGCGGCCCGACGTCGTCCTGATGGACCTCCAGCTCGGCGAAGGCATCGACGGCGTCGAAGCCACCCGCCGCATCACCGCCGCCGGCAACCCGCCCCACGTCCTGGTGCTCACCACGTACGACACCGACGCCGACATCACCCGCGCCATCGGAGCCGGCGCCACCGGCTACCTCCTCAAGGCCGAGCGGCCCGAGGAACTCTTCGCCGCCATCCACGCCGCCGCAGCCGGCCGCACCACCCTCTCCGCACCCGTCGCCAGCCGGGTCATGGCCGCCATGCGCGGCACCCGCCCCACCCTGACCGACCGCGAACTCGACATCCTGGGCCAGCTCGCCCGCGGCCTCGGCAACCGCGACATCGCCCGCGCCCTGTTCATCAGCGAAGCCACCGTCAAAACCCACCTGGGCCGCATCTACGACAAGCTCGGCGTCGACACGCGGGCGGGCGCGGTGGCAGTGGCGAAGGAACAACGGCTACTGCCGTAGCGGGGGCCGGGGGCGGGGCTCCCGCAGCCCCGCGCTCCCCGGAGCCCTCCCCCGCCCTCCCCCGTGACACCATCGGATACGTGCTCGACATCGGCTACTCACTCTCCCGGCGCTTCCCGGACCCCCCGCAGACCGACTACCGCTCCGCGGACGTCCACTCCCTGCGCCACGACCTCTTCTGCGGGGACGTCTACCTCGCCGACACCGCCTCCGACCGGGAAGTCTCCACAGCCTGGGGATGGGTACCCGTACTGGACTTCGCCTGGGCCCTGTGCGACATCGTCGAGCGGCTCGACGAGGACCCGCGCGGCAGCCGCTCCGCCGACCGGCGCTTCGCGGAGCTCGACTTCACCGAATCGACGGACCGGATGCTCTTCGAACGGCGCTTCGGGTGGGTCGACATCGAGGCGGACTGGATGCCGCCCGAGGAAGAACCGCTGACCTTCAGCCACAAGCTGCTGCGCCGCGAGGCCCGCGACTTCCTGCACGACCTGATCGCCGACCTGATCGACATGCACGAATCCCTGGCCGACAACCCCATCATCTGGACCCTCCAGTCCCGCTTCCCCCGCGTCCCTGCCTGACGACACCCCGGCCCCCCGGGGGGGCGAACGCGCTGCAGGGCCGATGCCGCGGGGCGGCACGGGTGCGGCTGCGGCTGCGGCTGCGGCCGGACACGGGCGGGCTACATGTGCAGGCACAGGGCCGGACGTGGCGCGGGTGAGCCGCTGCGCGGAGCCGTTCCCCTCCCCGCCCCTTCCCGAAAACCGGGGCCTGCGGCCCCGGCCCCCGCCGGTTCCCCGGGCTCCGCCCGGACCCGGTTCCGGGCGCTCCGCGCCCGGTGCGCTCAAACGCCGCGCAGGCTGGATTCGCACCCAGCCCCCCGGCCTGCCGCCCACGCCGGAGCCGACCAGTCCTCGCCGCCCCCTGAGACGGGGGCCCGGCAAACTCAGCCCCGCCGGCGTTTGAGGCGCGGGGTACGGGGCGGAGCCCACCGGCAAGAGCCCCTTCAGCCGGAACCCAGCCGCCGCAACGCCCCGTCCGTCAGCCGGTACACCGTCCACTCGTCCTGCGGCCGCGCCCCCAACGCCTCGTAGAAGGCGATCGTCGGCTCGTTCCACTTCAACACCGACCACTCCAGCCGCTCATACCCCCGCTCCACGCACAGCCGGGCCAACTCCCCCAGCAGCGCCTTCCCGTACCCGCCCCCACGCGCCCCCGGACGCACGTACAGGTCCTCCAGATAGATGCCGTGCACCCCCCGCCACGTCGAGAAGTTCAAGAACCACAACGAGAACCCGACCGGCTCCCCCTCCTCCGACAGGGCCACGTGCGCGAACGCCGCCGGGCGCTCCCCGAACAGCGCCTGCCGCAACTGCTCCTCCGTCGCCCGCGCCTCGTGCGGCACCCTCTCGTACTCCGCCAGCTCGCGGATCATCGAATGGATCACGGGAACGTCTTCGACCTCAGCACTACGGATCATCCCCGCAGCCTAGGCCCGCCCCCACGGGGACCGCCCAGCCCCCACCCGCACCCACCAAACCGCCAGGCCCCCGCCCCCAAAACCCGACACCCCGACCCTGGACGCCCCTCCAGAACCCCGTGTACCAACTCCCCCATGACCATCAACGGCGGCATCTCCTTCTGGCACGCGACGAACGCCACCCGCACCCGGCCGCCCCGCGCCCCCCTCACCGGCGACACCACCGCCGACGTCGTCATCGTCGGCGGCGGCTACACCGGCCTGTGGACCGCCTACTACCTCAAGACCTCCGCCCCCGACCTCCGCATCACCGTCCTCGAACAGAAGTTCTGCGGCTACGGGGCCTCCGGCCGCAACGGCGGCTGGCTCTACAACGGCATCGCCGGCCGCGACCGCTACGCCCGCCTCCACGGCCACGCCGCCGCACAGCGCCTCCAACAGGCCATGAACGCCACCGTCACCGAGGTCATCGACATCGCCGCCAAGGAAGGCATCGACGCCGACATCCACCGCGGCGGCGTCCTCGAAGTCGCCCGCACCCCCGCCCAGCTCACCCGCCTCAAAGCCTTCCACGCCGCCGAACTCGCCTTCGGCGAGACCGACCGCCAACTCCACGACGCCACCGCCACCCGCGCCCGCATCGACATCGCCGACGCCGTCGGCTCCACCTGGACCCCCCACGGCGCCCGCATCCACCCCCTCAAGCTCGTCGACGGCCTCGCCGAAGCCTGCGAACGCCTCGGCGTCGTCATCCACGAGTCCACCCCCGTCACCGACATCGCCCCACGCCGCGCCACCACCCCCTACGGCAGCATCCGCGCCCCCTTCGTCCTGCGCTGCACCGAAGGCTTCACCGCCGGCCTCAAGGGCCACAAGCGCGCCTGGCTCCCCATGAACTCCTCGATGATCGTCACGGCCCCCCTCCCCGACTCCACCTGGGACCGCATCGGCTGGACCGGCGCCGAAACCCTCGGCGACATGGCCCACGCCTACATGTACGCCCAACGCACCGCCGACGGCCGCATCGCGATCGGCGGCCGCGGCGTCCCGTACCGCTACGGCTCCCGCACGGACCACGACGGCACCACACAGCCCTCGACCGTCGCCGCGCTCACCCGCCTGCTGACCGCCTTCTTCCCGGCCCTCGCGGGCGTGGAGATCACCCACGCCTGGTCGGGCGTCCTCGGCGTCCCCCGCGACTGGTGCGCCACCGTCGCCCTGGACCACGCCACGGGCCTCGGCTGGGCCGGCGGCTACGTCGGCTCGGGCGTCGCCACCTCGAACCTGGCGGCCCGCACCCTGCGCGACCTCGTCCTGAACGCCACCACGGAGCTGACCGACCTGCCCTGGGTCAACCACCGCGTCCGCCGCTGGGAGCCGGAGCCCCTGCGCTGGCTCGGCGTCCAGGCCCTGTACGCGGCCTACCGCGAGGCCGACCGCCGCGAGGCCGCCACCCACACCCCGACGACGACCCCGCTGGCCCGCCTGGCAGACCGCATCTCGGGCCGACACTGACCCCACTGACCCCACTGCCCCTGCCGCGCACGCAAAAGGCCCCGGACCACAAGGTCCGGGGCCTTCCGCTTCCGTACGAACTCCCTGGTCCGGCAAGCTGCTGACCAGGCATGGAGCCCCCTGTCGGATTCGAACCGACGACCTACGCTTTACAAGAGCGGTGCTCTGGCCAGCTGAGCTAAGGAGGCCTGTGGCGCCGGGGCGCACAGAATCGCCTTCACTTTACACAGCCGACGGGCCCGCCCGCGAAGGTCTTTTCGGCCTGCACCGGTGCACGTCACCTCCGCCCGGTACTGACAGAACGCCCCCCGCCGGGTAGCGTCGGGCGGAAGTCCACCGCGGTGGACCAGACCACCACTTCCTTCCACTCGGATCGTCCGGCACGTTCCTGCCGGTAGAAGGGATGCATCAGCATGGCTTCCGTCACCTTCGACAAGGCGACCCGGCTCTACCCCGGCGGGGACAAGCCCGCCGTCGACGAGCTCGACCTGCACATCGAGGACGGCGAGTTCCTCGTCCTCGTCGGCCCCTCCGGCTGCGGCAAGTCCACCTCCCTGCGCATGCTCGCGGGCCTGGAGGACGTCAACGGGGGCGCCATCCGCATCGGCGAACGCGACGTCACCCACCTGCCGCCCAAGGACCGGGACATCGCGATGGTGTTCCAGAACTACGCGCTGTACCCGCACATGACCGTCGCCGACAACATGGGCTTCGCCCTGAAGATCGCCGGCGAGGACAAGGCCACCATCCGCCGCAAGGTCGAGGACGCGGCGAAGATGCTGGACCTCACCCAGTACCTGGACCGCAAGCCCAAGGCGCTCTCCGGCGGTCAGCGCCAGCGCGTCGCGATGGGCCGGGCCATCGTCCGCAAGCCGCAGGTCTTCCTGATGGACGAGCCGCTGTCGAACCTCGACGCCAAGCTCCGCGTCTCCACCCGTACGCAGATCGCCGCGCTCCAGCGCGACCTGGGCATCACCACGGTGTACGTCACGCACGACCAGGTCGAGGCCATGACCATGGGCGACCGGGTGGCGGTGCTCAAGGACGGCCTGCTCCAGCAGGTGGACACGCCGCGGAACATGTACGACCGTCCGGCGAACCTGTTCGTGGCCGGGTTCATCGGCTCGCCGGCCATGAACCTGGTCGAGGTCCCGATCACCGACGGCGGCGTGAAGTTCGGCGAGAGCGTCGTCCCGGTGTCGCGCGAGGCGCTCGCGGCGGCCGCGGACGCGGGCGACCGGACCGTCACGGTCGGCGTGCGCCCGGAGCACTTCGACATCGGCACCGAGGGCGGTCTGACGATCACGGTGAACGTGGTCGAGGAGCTCGGTGCGGACGGGTACGTGTACGGCAGCACCTCCAAGGCCGACGGCGGCCGGGACATCGTGGTCCGCGTGGGTGGCCGCCAGGTCCCGGAGAAGGGCTCGAGCCTGCACGTGGTGCCGCGGGCCGGCGAGATCCACGTGTTCTCGACCTCGTCCGGCCAGCGGCTGTCCGACTGACCGGCTGTCCTCGCGCAGAGGCGCGGACGCGCAGATGCACTCGAAGGGGCGCTCCCGTTGGGGCGCCCCTTCGGGCATGCTGTCCGGGCGGGCGGATCGGGCATTCGCCGCCGGTCGTCAACACGGGATTCGAAAAACCACGTCGAACGATCCCCCGACCGGGTGACCAGCTGTCGCCACGCCGTCACCGAACGCTACTCTCGCCTTCGTGACCCACACTGCCCGCCGAATCGGCCGTTCCCTCGCCCTGGTCCTGCCCGTCGTCCTGGTCCTGTCCGGGACCCTCGCGGTCACCATGGTTCCCTGGGCGGACAACTCTTCGTCCAGGATCCTGACCGCGTCCGCCGAGGACGTATCCGTCCCCGCGAAGCCGCGCGCGCCACAGGACGTGCTGCGCGACAAGCTGCTGGGCGAGCTCCAGCAGGGCGAGATGCCGGGTGACGTCCTGACGCACCTGCAGCAGGAAGTGGACAAGCGGCCGTCGCTGGCCGGCCACTGCATGGGGATCGCGCGGGCGCTGGGGCGGGCCGCCGTGGAGGCGTACGGGCCGACGAAGGCGCAGTCGTTCGCGCGGCCCGTGTGCGACACCTCGTACGCGACCGGTGTGGCTTCCATGGGCTGAGGGTCCGGTTCCGGGGGCGGGCCTCTACGCTGGCGCCCATGACCGACGTACCTCCCGCTCCCCGTTCCGATTCCGATGTTTCCGCGGCCGCGGTCCCGGCCGCCCTGACCCAGGCGCCCACGCAGGCGGTGGTCCTGGCGGGCGGGCAGGGGTCGCGGCTGCGGCCGTACACGGACGACCGGCCGAAGCCGATGGTGGAGATCCCGGGGACCGGGGTGCCGATCATCGGGCACCAGCTGGCGTGGTTGGCCGCGGAGGGGGTCACCGATGCGGTGGTCTCGTGCGGGCACCTGGCCGAGGTGCTGCAGGAGTGGCTGGCCAAGGCCGATCTGCCATTGCGGGTGACGACGGTGGTGGAGGCGGAGCCGCTGGGGCGGGGCGGGGGGCTGAAGTACGCGGCCCGGCACCTGCCGCATCCGGAGCGGCCGTGGTACGCGACGAACGGGGACATCTGGACGCGGTTCTCGCTGCGGGAGATGGCGGCGTTCCATGCGGAGCGGGGGGCGACGGCGACGCTGGCGCTGGCGCGGCCGCGGATTCCGTGGGGTGCGGTGGAGACGAACGAGTTCGGGCAGGTGCTGGATTTCATCGAGGCTCCGCCGTCGCCGTACCTGATCAATGCGGGGGTGTACGTGTTCGCTCCGGAGTTCACGGCGCTGCTGCCCGATCTGGGGGACCACGAGCGGACGACGTTTCCGCGGTTGGCACGTGAGCGGCGGTTGGCGGGTTTCCCGCTGCCCCAGGGCGCGTACTGGCGGGCGATCGATACGGCGAAGGATCTGACGGAGGCGGCGCGGGAGTTGGCCGGGCAGGGCGGCTCCTGAGGCGTTCTCAGGCACGTGGCAAAGGGCCGGGGCCCGGAGCGCTGTTGCGCTCCGGGCCCCGGCCCTTGGTGGTGCGGGGGGGCGTGTCAGCCGAGGAGGCCGCCGACGAGGCCGGGCTTCTTGGAGGGGGTTTCGCCGCCCGAGGTGCTTCGGGTGCCGCTGCTGGAGGAGGACGGGGCCTTGGGGGCGGTCTGCTTGGTGGTGGTGCCGCTGGTCTGGCTGCCGGCGGCGCCGCGGCTGGCGGTGGGCGACTGCGAGCCGGTTCCGGTGGTTTCGCGGGTGGTGCCGGCGGTGCGGCCGGGCTTGGCGGAGGGGGCGGTGGCGCTCGGGGTGGGTTCGGCGGGCTTGGTGGGCTGCTGGCTGGTGGGCTGCTGCTGCGGCTTGCCGGGTGCCTTGGGCAGCGGGGAGCCGGGGAGGTAGTTGCTGGGTTCCTGGCCGGGTCCGGGGACGGTGACGACGGTGCTGGAGCGGACGGCGCCGCCGAGGAGGGAGCCGGTGAGGAGGGTGAGTCCGCAGACGACGGTGGCCATGACGGCTCCGCGGCGCAGGACGCGGCGGCGCAGGGACCAGAGGTCGGAGCGGGGTCCGAGGGTGCGCCAGGCTTCGCCGGCGAGGCGTCCGTCGAGGGAGTAGACGGGGGCGCCCGCGATGATGAGGGGGCTCCAGGCGGCGAGGTAGATGATGTCGGGCGCGTCGTAGGCGGGGACGGTCTTCCAGCTGACGGTCATCAGCAGGGCGGCGGACAGGAGTGCGCCGAAGCAGGCGGCGAAGCGCTGCCAGAGGCCGAGGACGGTGAGGACGCCGACGATGACCTGGAGGAAGGCGACGGTGAGTCCGGCGCCGACGGGGTGGGCGAGGGCGAAGTCGCGCAGGGGTTCGGCGAGGGCCCAGGGGTGGAGGGTGCGCAGCCACGTGACCATGGATCCGCGTTCGCCGCCGTCGAAGTAGACCGGGTCGCAGAGTTTGCCCATGCCGGCGTAGATGGAGATGAAGCCGAGGAAGACGCGCAGGGGGAGGAGGACGACGCCGAGGTTCATGCGGCGGCCGGGGTAGTAGGAGGCGTGGCCGCGGCTGTCGGTGGGGGTGCGGCGGGTGGCGTCCTGTGGGGGGCCGTCGGCGTAGGGGCCGTCGTGGTAGGTGCCGTCGTGGTAGGCGTCGTGGTCGTACGGGTCGTGGTCGTACGGGTCGTGACCGTACGGGGTGTGGCCGTACGGGGTCTGGCCGGCGGGGCCCGCGGGGTGGGGCAGGTCGCGTACGGCTGCGAGGGGCCGGGTTTCGTCGGCTTCGCGGTCGCGGTGGTTGCGCTGTCCGATGACGGTGGGGGTGGGGACGGTGTCGCCGGCGAGGTCGTGGGCGAGGTCGACCCGGGGGATGACCTGGGTGGCGCCGCCGTCGTAGTCGTCGTGGCCGCGGCCGTGTTCGCGGACGGCCTGGAGGAGCCCGCCCATGGCGGCGGTGTCGCCGGGGGCGGATTTGCCGCTCCAGACGACGGGGGCGCGGCGGCGGGTGGCGCCCGCGGCGGCGGCGCCGGCTGCGGCGAGGGCGCCGCCGAGGGCGGGGACCCGGCCGGGTGCGTTCGCGGGCTTGGAACGCGCGCTCGGGCTCGGTGCGAGCCGCACGCGGAAGCTGGCGTGGTTGACGATGACCTGTGCGGGGTCGCACGGCACCTTGACCATGCTCAGCGCGGGCTGGTCGTCGAACCCTGACGTTCTGGTGTCCACACTCATCTAACCGAGTGATCAGTGTTTAGGACACTGCCTTGACAGCAGGGATGTGTCCGAGACCCGTCAAGATCAAGCCACCCCGCCCGAAACGGGCGGGGTGGCACGCTCACGGGTCACGGTGCGTGAGCCAAGTGGCACAACCGGCGGGTGCCGGGAGGGGCCGGGGCTCGCGCGGTGGCCGGTTCAGGCGCGGCGGCGGGCCGCCTCGTAGAGGACGACGCCGGCGGCGACACCGGCGTTGAGGGATTCGGCGCCGCCGGGCATCGGGATGCGGACGAGGTAGTCGCAGTTCTCGCCGACGAGGCGGCCGAGGCCCTTGCCCTCGGAGCCGACGACGATGACGACGGGGCCGGCGAGGGCGTCGAGGTCGGCGACGGAGTGCTCGCCCTCGGCGGCGAGGCCGACGATGGCCAGGCCGGCCTTCTTGTACTCCTGCAGGGCACGGGTGAGGTTGGTGACGCGGGAGACCGGGGTGCGGGCGGCGGTGCCCGCGGAGGTCTTCCAGGCGCCGGCGGTCATGCCGGCGGCGCGGCGCTCGGGGATGACGACGCCGTGGCCGCCGAAGGCGGAGACGGAGCGGACGATGGCACCGAGGTTGCGCGGGTCGGTGACGCCGTCGAGGGCGACGATCAGCGGGTCCTCGCCGTTGTCGTAGGCCTCGGCGGTGAGGTCCTCGGGGTGGGCGTACTCGTACGGCGGGACCTGGAGGACCAGGCCCTGGTGGTTGAGGCCGCCCGTCATGCGGTCCAGCTCGGGGCGGGGGGCCTCCATCAGGTTGATGTTGCCGCGCTCGCCGGCGAGCTTGAGCGCCTCGCGGACGCGCTCGTCGTTGTCGATGAACTGCTGGACGTACAGGGTGGTGGCGGGTACGCCGTCGCGCAGGGCCTCGAAGACGGGGTTGCGGCCGACGACCATCTCGCTGGTGCCCTTGGGTCCGCCGCGGCGGGGGGCCGGGCGGCGCTTGGCGGCCTGCTTGGCCATGGCGTTGGAGATGCGGTGCGCCTTGTGGCCCTTGCGGTCCTCGGCCTTGGGCGTGGGGCCCTTGCCCTCCAGGCCCTTGCGCCGCTGACCACCGCTGCCGACCGTGGCGCCCTTCTTGTTGGACGTGCGGCGGTTCCTGCGCTGGCTGTTCCCGGCCATGACCTCTACCTGTTTTCGTTGGTGCTGCGGTACGTACGTATGAAGAGTGTGCCGCCCGGAGGCCCGGGCGGCACAACAGAGCTGGTCCGGGCGGTGTCGCCTCAGCGGGGGCCGAGGGTCCAGCGGGGACCCGAGGGGCTGTCCTCGATGACGAGACCGGACTGCTGGAGCTGGTCGCGGATGGCGTCGGCGGTGGCCCAGTCCTTGCGGGCGCGGGCGGACTCGCGCTGCTCGAGGACGAGCCGTACGAGGGTGTCGACGGCGCCGTGGAGGTCCTCGCCGCGGTCGGTCTCCTCGGACCACTGCGGGTCGAGCGGGTCGAGGCCGAGGACGCCGAGCATCGCGCGCACCTCGGACAGGCGGGCGATCGCGGCGTCCTTGTCGTCGGCGGCGAGGGCGCTGTTGCCCTGGCGGACGGTGGTGTGGACGATGGCGAGGGCCTGGGGGACGCCGAGGTCGTCGTCCATGGCCTCGGCGAAGGCGGGCGGCACCTCGGGGGCCGGGTCGACGGTCTTGCCGGCCTTCTCCACGACGCGCTGGCAGAAGCCCTCGATGCGGGCGAAGGCGGATTCGGCCTCGCGCAGGGCCTCCTCGCTGTACTCGATCATCGAGCGGTAGTGAGGGGTGCCGAGGTAGTAGCGCAGGACGATGGGGCGCCAGGTCTTGACCATCTCGGAAACGAGCACCGAGTTGCCGAGGGACTTGGACATCTTCTCGCCGGACATGGTGACCCAGGCGTTGTGGACCCAGTACGCCGCGAAGTCGTCGCCGAAGGCCTTGGCCTGGGCGATCTCGTTCTCGTGGTGCGGGAAGATCAGGTCCAGCCCGCCGCCGTGGATGTCGAAGGCCTCGCCGAGGTACTTGTGGGCCATGGCGGAGCACTCCAGGTGCCAGCCGGGGCGGCCGCGGCCCCACGGGGTCTCCCAGGAGGGCTCGCCGGGCTTGGCGGACTTCCACATGGCGAAGTCGCGGGCGTCGCGCTTGCCGGTCTCGCCCTCGCCGGAGGGCTGGAGCAGGTTGTCGAGCTCCTGGTTCGACAGCGCCAGGTAGCCGGGGAAGGAGCGCACGTCGAAGTAGACGTTGCCGTCGGCCTCGTACGCGTGGCCGCGCTCGATGAGGCCGCGCATCATCTCGATCATCTCGGGCACGTGGCCGGTGGCGCGGGGCTCGTAGGTCGGGCGCAGGCAGCCGAGGGCGTCGTAGCCGTGGTTGAAGGCCTGCTCGTTCTCGTAGCCGATGGACCACCAGGGGCGGCCCTGCTCGGCCGACTTGGCGATGATCTTGTCGTCGATGTCCGTGACGTTGCGGATGAAGGTGACGTCGTAGCCGCGGTACGCGAACCAGCGGCGCATGATGTCGAAGTTCAGGCCCGAGCGGATGTGCCCGATGTGCGGGGCCGCCTGCACGGTGGCACCACAGAGGTAGATCGAGACGCAGCCCGGAACGAGCGGGGTGAAGTCACGGATCTGCCGGGCGCTGGTGTCGTACAGGCGAATAGTCACGGGATCCAGGGTAGTGGGCCGGTGGCAGTGCCCCGCGACCCTTTGGGGGCGCGGGGCGGTTTGTCGCCGCGGTCGTGTCGCGCGGGGCCGTCCGGTACGGGCGGTCAGGCCCGGTTTGTCCGGTAGACCAGGGCGGTGGCGATGGCGGCGAGGCCTTCGGCGCGGCCGGTCAGGCCCAGTCCGTCGGTGGTGGTGCCGGAGACGGAGACCGGGGCGCCCGCGGCGGCGGCGAGCGCCTTCTGCGCTTCGTCGCGCCGCTTGCCGATCTTCGGGCGGACGCCGATCACCTGGATGGCGATGTTGCCGATCTCGAAGCCCTCGGCGCGGACGATACGGGCGGCCTCGGCCAGGAGGGTGACGCCGGCGGCGCCGGACCACTCGGGGCGGGAGGTGCCGAAGTGGGCACCGAGGTCGCCGACGCCGGCGGCGGAGAAGAGGGCGTCGCAGGCCGCGTGGGCGGCGACGTCGCCGTCGGAGTGGCCGGCGAGGCCGTCCTCGCCCTCCCAGAGCAGGCCCGCGCACCACAGTTCGCGGCCGGTCTCGAAGGCGTGGACGTCGGTGCCGATCCCGACGAGCGGGATCAGGGGCGCGCCTTCGGGGCTAGTACGCATCGGTGGCCCTCCTGCGGGCGAGTACGGCCTCGGCGAGGACCAGGTCGAGCGGGCGGGTGACCTTGAAGGCCTCTTCGTGGCCGGGGACCACCACGACGGTGGTGCCGAGCCGTTCGACCATTCCGGCGTCGTCGGTGGCACCCTCGCCGTTGACGGCAATGGTCTCGTGCGCCTTGACGAGCGTGGCGAGGTCGAAGCCCTGCGGGGTCTGGACGGCACGCAGCCGGGCCCGCTCGGGCGTGGCGACGACCGGCTCGGGCTCGCCCGGTCCGGCGGGCTCGACCTCCTTGACGGTGTCCGCCAGGGGCAGTGCGGGAACGACGGCGGGGGCGCCGTCGCGGACGGCCTCGACCACGGCGTCGACGGTGTCGACGGGCACCAGCGGGCGGGCGGCGTCGTGGATGAGGACGGAGGTGACGTCCGGCGGGAGCGCGGCGAGGCCGGCGCGCACGGATTCCTGGCGGGTGTCGCCTCCGGGGACGACGAGGACCTCGGTCCTCTCGGGCAGCGGGTGCTCGTCCAGGAGGTTGCGCACCTCGGCGGCGCCGTCGGACGGGGCGACGACGACGACCAGCGACACGGCCCGGGAGCGGGCCATCGCGCGGACGGCGTGGATGAGCATGGGGGTGCCCCCGAGGGCCCGCAGGGCCTTGGGGGCGCCGGGGCCGAGGCGTACCCCGCGGCCGGCGGCCGGGATCACGGCGGCCGTGCGGTGGGGACGCGGTTCGTCAGACATCAGTAGCTCCGAGCCAGGTTTGTGACTTCGGCCGACGTGGGTATGGCCTTGGGAGTGCCGGGTGCGACGCCCTCGCCCCTTCCGTGACGACCGGTCGAGCCGGCTGCCCGGACCCGGCACCGGTCAGTACGTCAGTACTGGGTGCGTGTACGGAACGGCAGTGCAGGCGGCCACGGCGGTGCGGGCGGTACAGACAGACATGCCGCAGCGCCCGGCAACAGCCCTCCCGTGAGGAGAGGGCTTGTCATCGGGCACCGCGGCACAACTGCGTTTGGGCTCCGTCCGTCAGGACGCGAGAACCTCGTCGAGGAGGGCCTCGGCCTTGTCCTCGTTGGTGTTCTCTGCGAGCGCGAGCTCGCTGACCAGGATCTGACGCGCCTTCGCGAGCATGCGCTTCTCACCCGCGGAGAGCCCGCGCTCGCGCTCGCGGCGCCACAGGTCGCGCACCACTTCGGCGACCTTGATGACGTCGCCAGAAGCGAGCTTCTCCAGATTTGCCTTGTAGCGACGGGACCAGTTCGTGGGCTCTTCGGCATACGGTGCACGCAGCACCTCGAAGACCCGGTCCAGCCCGTCCTGGCCGACTACGTCGCGAACGCCGACGAACTCCGCATTGTCCGCAGGCACACGAACCGTCAGGTCGCCCTGGGCGACCTTGAGCACCAAGTAGGTCTTGTCCACGCCTTTGATCTGGCGAGTTTCGATGGCCTCGATCAGCGCGGCCCCGTGATGGGGATAGACCACGGTGTCGCCAACCTTGAACGTCATGTGACAGGTACCCCTTCCGTGGCTATCCAGGGTAACACGAGAACTGACTGTTATGAATGGCGTTTTCGCAGGTCAGGGCACATCTCGGGGCTTGACAACAGCGGCGGGGACGTGCTGCGGAGGGCTTCCGGAGGGGGGTATTCGCAGGTCGGAGGCGCTGTGCGGACCGGGTGAAACGGCCACGTTACACCTGGCCGGGTACCCCACCAGTGTGACGTACGTCCTGTTTTGCCGGTTTCGAAGCCGGGAAACCGAAGTACTCCGTTCGACTGGGGGCCACCCGTACGGAGCGGTTCCGGCCCAATCCTGGAATTGATCACGGAGAGCCGTTCGAAGGAATCCCGGAATTGATCACAGGGCCACCGGAGGGTGATATGCGGACGGCATGTGAACGGGGCACGAAGAGCAGGCGCGGGCACCGGCCGAGACCACCGGGGAGACCATCGGGGAGAGCACCGGGAAGAGCGCGTCGAGGACCATGGCGAAGACCATGCGGAATGGAAGATCGCGGAGGTGGCGCAGGGCCGCCCGTGCGCTGCGGAGGGTCGGGTGCGGGGGCGGGGCGGCGGCTCGGTAACCTAAGCCCGCTGACACACCCTTAGGGCGGCTTTACCTCGGCCGCCCCGAGGCCGCCATCCTTCCGTTCCGTACGTCCAAGGAGTTGCCGCCGCCGTGAGCCGCAGCCTTCGACGCGGCGCCCTCGCCGCCACCGCCGTCGTGTTCTCGATCGCCTCGCTGGCCGCATGCGGTGCGGGCAACGACGCGCAGACGCTCCAGATCAAGCCGGACAACGCCGCCGTCACCAAGGGCGACATCAAGGTCCAGAACGCGCTGGTGATCACCCAGGGCGGCAAGGACAAGAAGGGTGGCCCCGCGGTCGTCTCGGCGACGGTCTTCAACCAGGGCGACAAGCCGCAGACCCTCGACGCGATCACCCTGCCGGGCGGCAAGGCCAAGGTCACGCTCAAGGGTGCCGAGGGTGGCGCGGGCAAGGTCGTCGTGCCGGCCGGCGGCTCCGTCGTCATCGGCGGCAAGGGCAACGCGTCCGCCGTGATCGAGGGCGGCAACGAGGCCGTGAAGAACGGCGACGCCCAGAAGGTCGTCTTCCAGCTGAGCAACACCGGCGACGTCGAGCTCGCTGCGCTCGTCGTCCCGAACACCGGCCTGTACGCCGGCTTCGGCCCGACCGAGGCCCCGGCCGCCGGCCCTTCCGCCTCGGGCAGCCCCGCCGCCGCGCCGTCGGGCTCCCCGGCCGCGTCCCCGTCCGGCTCCCCGGCCGCCGGTGCGAGCCCCGCCGCGTCGGGCTCCCCCGCCGCGGGCGCCACCCCGGCGGGCTCGCCGTCGGCCTCCGCCTCGCACGCCGGCCACTGAGCCCCGGCAGTAGCCAGAAGCACGTACGGGAAGGGCCCCGTCCGCCGATGCGGACGGGGCCCTTCCCGTAGCTGCACGCCCCCTGGACCGGGGCGGGAGGCAGGGCTTAGGGCTCGAACTTGTAGCCGAGGCCCCGGACCGTGACCAGGTAGCGCGGGGCGCCCGGGTCCGGCTCGATCTTGGCGCGCAGGCGCTTGACGTGCACGTCGAGGGTCTTGGTGTCGCCCACGTAGTCGGCGCCCCACACCCGGTCGATCAGCTGCATGCGGGTCAGTACGCGGCCCGCGTTGCGCAGCAGCATCTCCAGCAGGTCGAACTCCTTGAGCGGGAGGTCCACCTTTGCTCCGGCGACGGTGACCACGTGCCGGTCGACGTCCATGCGCACCGGACCGGCCTCCAGGGCGGCCGGGGTGACCTCCTCGGGCTCGCCGCGGCGGCGCAGGACCGCGCGGATGCGGGCGACCAGCTCCCGCGAGGAGAAGGGCTTGGTGACGTAGTCGTCGGCTCCTATTTCCAGCCCGACGACCTTGTCGATCTCGCTGTCCTTGGCCGTCACCATGATCACGGGGACGTTGGAGCGGCCGCGCAGCTGCCGGCAGACCTCCGTGCCGGGCAGGCCCGGCAGCATCAGGTCGAGGAGGACGAGGTCGGCGCCGTTGCGCTCGAACTCGTCGAGCCCGTCGGGCCCGGTCGCAGCGATCGCGACCTCGAAGCCCTCCTTGCGGAGCATGTAGGACAGGGCGTCGCTGAAGGATTCCTCATCCTCGACGACGAGCACTCGGGTCACGGAAGGACCTCCGGGGCAGGAATGGCTGGTTCTGGTTCAGGCTGGGGTCGGGTGGCTGGGGGCGGGGGCCGGTTCCGCCGCGGGGGCGGGCCGGTCCGAAGGTGCGGCCGATTCCGGCAGCCGCAGGGTGAAGGTGGAGCCCTGACCCTCGGAGCTCCACACGGAGACCTCCCCGCCGTGGGAGGCCGCGACATGCTTCACGATCGCAAGGCCGAGCCCGGTTCCGCCGGTCGCGCGGGAGCGGGCCGGGTCGACGCGGTAGAAGCGTTCGAAGATGCGCTCGCGGTCCTTCTTGGGGATGCCGATGCCCTGGTCGGTCACGGCGAGCTCGATCAGGTCGCCGCCGGGGGCGGTGACCCGGCGGGCGGCGATGCCGACGCGGGTGCGGGCGGGGCTGTAGTTGACGGCGTTCTCGACGAGGTTGCCCAGGGCGGCGGCGAGCTGGCCGCGGTTGCCCCACACGAACAGGTCGGCGGTGCCGCCCGAGGCCATGGTGATCTGCTTCGACGAGGCGGTGTGGCGGCAGCGGTCGACGGCCTCGGCGACGAGCGTGTCCACGCGGACGGGCTCGGCGTCCTCCAGCGGGTCGTCGTTCTGGACCCGGGAGAGGTCGATGAGCTCCTGGACGAGGTTGATCAGGCGGGTGGCCTCGATCTGCATGCGGCCGGCGAAGCGGCTGACCGCCTCGGGGTCGTCCGCGGCGTCCATGACGGCCTCGGACAGCAGGGAGATCGCGCCGACCGGCGTCTTCAGCTCGTGGCTGACGTTCGCGACGAAGTCCCGGCGCACGGCTTCGATGCGGCGGGCCTCGGTGAGGTCCTCCACCAGCAGCAGCACGAGCCGGGAGCCGAGCGGGGCGACGCGCGCCGAGACCGCGAGGGCCTCGCCGCGGCCGGTGCCGCGCCGGGGCAGGTCGAGCTCGACCTGGCGTATCTCGCCGTCGCGGCGGGTGTCGCGGGCCATGTGGAGCATGGGTTCCACCGCGAGCTTGCCGCCGCGGACGAGCCCGAGGGCGTACGCGGCGGAGCTGGCCTTGACGACGGCGTCGCCCTCGTCGAGGACGACGGCGGAGGAGCGGAGCACGGACAGTACGGTGTCCACGCCGGGCGGGAGCACCGCGTTGATGTCCGGGCGCATGGAGCTCCGGGTGGGGCGGGCCTGGTCGCGCTCGCTCCAGCGGAACGCCAGCATCGCGATGACGCCGGTGCAGACACCGGCGATCGCTGCAGCTGCGGCGACCGCCGCGTTCACGTCCATGTGTCCAGGTTAAGCAGGCTCAAGAGCACTTCCACAGCCGTTCGGGTGGCACCTCGAACAGTCGTCGCCCAGAGTTCACCGTGACGACGGAGTTGATTCACTTCCGGTGCCGGAGTCCGACGCGTTCACCGCTCACCGTGGCACCGTGGGGCACAGGCCGCACCGGCCCGGGCCCCGGGCACCAGCGCAGTAGGTCAAGAGAGGGACACCCATGCGTGACGCGTACCACGAGGAACTGGACTCGATCGGGGAGGGCCTCGTCGAGATGGCCCGGCTGGTCGGCTCCGCCATCGGGCGGGCCACGACGTCCATGCTCGACGCCGACCTGAAGCTCGCCGAGAGCGTCATCGCGGCCGACCAGAAGATCGACGACCTCCAGCACGACCTGGAGGCCCGCGCCATCGCGCTGCTGGCCCGCCAGCAGCCGGTCGCCACCGACCTGCGCATCGTGGTCACCTCGCTGCGCATGAGCGCCGACCTGGAGCGCTCCGGCGACCTGGCCCAGCACGTGGCCAAGCTGGCCCGGCTGCGCTTCCCGGACACGGCCGTCCCGAGGGACCTGCACGCCACCATCCTGGAGATGGGGCAGCTCGCGCAGCGCCTGATGGCCAAGGCCGCCGAGGTGATCATCACCAAGGACGTCGACTTGGCGCTGCAGCTGGAGACGGACGACGACGAGATGGACCAGCTGCACCGCACGCTCTTCCAGCACCTGATGGACGACCGCTGGAAGCACGGCATCGAGACGGCCGTGGACGTGACCCTGCTGGGCCGCTACTACGAGCGGTTCGCCGACCACGCGGTCTCGGTCGCCAAGCGCGTGGTGTACCTGGTGACGGGCGAGCACGCGGACGAGCTCCAGCAGCCGACCGAGCCGGTCTGAGCCCCAGTGCGCCGTTGACGCGCCGGTGCGGCTGGGCATGAATGAGGGCGAGGCAGTACGTGCGCCTACCCCGTACACCGCCTGCGAGGAGGATCCATGCCCGAATCCCCCGTCCCCGTCACTCCGGAGCACGAGCAGCCGCCGAAGCCGGAGCCGCTGCGCCTGCCGCTGCTCGCAGCCTGCGGCTGCGGCTCGGGCTGCGGCTGCGGCTGCCAGTCCGGCGCCCCCTGCCAGTGCGGCGGGTGACGGCGCCGTCGCGCGTACGCGAGGGGCCCCGGCCCGGGCAGTGGCCGGGGCGGGGCCCCCCCGCACAACAATCGGGCGTGGCCCCCCCCGCCCCCGCCGGCCCGGGGGGCGGGGC
>NZ_JBEYXK010000079.1:0-32081 GCF_040645035.1 Streptomyces sp. NPDC046876
GCGGACCCCCAGGGAACCCGGCTCCGCCGGGCACCGGGCTCCGCCCAGACCCCGCGCCTCAACGCCGGCGAGGCTGAAATGGCCCACCCCCCGCTCCGAAAGCAGGGGGTGGGATGCCCGGCCCGGGGGCGGACGGGTGGTGCGGCCCGGGGCGACAGCGGGGCGGGTGGGTTGCCCGGCCCGGGCGGAAGCGGGGGTGGGATGCCCGGTCCGGGCGGGGCGGTTACGGGGGCGGGAGTTCGGCGAAGTCGGCTACCAGGGCGTGGTGGTGGCCCGCGGTGCCGAGGGCAAGGGCATCGGCCTTGGCCCGCTTGAGGTAGAGGTGGGCCGGGTGCTCCCACGTCATCCCGATGCCGCCGTGCAGCTGGACGCACTCCTCGGCCGCCCGTACCGCCACCCCGGAGCAGTACGCCTGGGCCACGGCCACCGTGAGCGGGGCGTCCGGAGAGGCCGTGGCAAGGGCGTCGGCCGCGGCGCGCGCCGCCGCCCGCGCGGAGGCGACGTCCAGCCACAGCCGGGCGAGCCGGTGCTTGAGGGCCTGGAAGGAGCCGACGGGCCGGTTGAACTGGTGCCGGGTCCGCAGGTACGACACCGTCTCCGTGAGGCACCACTCGGCCAGCCCCAGCTGCTCCGAGGCGAGCAGCCCCGCCCCCGACAGCAGGGCCCCGGCCACCGCCGCCCGGGCGGTGGCCGGGTCGGCGAGCCGGATGCCCTGCGCCCGGTCCAGGGTGACGTCGGCGAGCGGCCGGGTCAGGTCCAGCGGAACGCGCGGGTCGAGCGAGACGGCCGAGGCCTCGACGGCGTGGAGCCCGGTGTCGGCGAGGACCAGCAGCACGTCGGCGGCGACGGCGTCCGCCACGGAGGTCACCCGCCCGGTCAGGATCCCGCCGCCGGCGTCCTGTACGGCGGCGGGCAGCGGCGCGCCCGGCGCGAGGGTCAGCGGCACCGCCGGCACGCACACCCGCCGCCCCGCGGCCAGCTCCCGTACCAGGGCGGCGGCTTCGGCCCCGTCGCAGCCCAGCAGCACCTCGGTCGCCAGGACCGCGCTGGTCAGGTACGGGGCGGGGGCGACGGCCCGCCCCAGCTCCTCCAGGACCACGGCCGCCTCCCGGTGGCCGGCGCCCTGACCGCCGAGCTTCTCCGGCACGAGCAGCCCGGCCGTGCCGATGCCGGCGGCGAGGGTGTGCCACAGGGCCGGGTCGTGGGGCCGGTCGGTCTCGGCGCGGGCGAGCACGGCGGCGGGCGGGCACCGGTCGGCGAGCAGGTCCCGTACGGAGGCGCGCAGGTCGTCCTCGGTGTCGGAGTACAGCAGGTCGAGCGGGGTGCTCGGGAACGCCGTCGTCGCATGTGTCATCGGGCCAGGTCCTTCCAGGCGAGGTCCTTGTCGTCGCGCGGTTCGGCGGGCAGCCCGAGGACGCGTTCGGCAACGATGTTGAGCAGGATTTCGCTGGTGCCGCCCTCGATGCTGTTGCCCTTGGCCCGCAGGTAGCGGTAGCCGGCGTCGCGCCCGGTGAAGTCGACGAGCTCGGGCCGGCGCATCGTCCAGTCCTCGTAGACCAGGCCCTCCTCGCCGAGGAGTTCCACTTCCAGGCCGCTGATCTCCTGGTTGAGCCGGGCGAAGGCGAGCTTCATGCCGGAGCCCTCGGGGCCGGGCTGCCCGGCGGCCAGCTGCTGGCGCAGCCGCTCGCCGGTGAGCCGGGCGACCTCGGCCTCGACCCACAGGTGCAGCAGCCGCTGGTGCAGGGCGTGCGTGCGCAGTCCGGGGCGTTCGCGCCAGGCGGCGGCGACCGGGGCGATCATGCCGCCTTCGCGGGGGATGCGCATGCCGCCGATGGAGACGCGCTCGTTCATGAGGGTGGTCCGGGCGACCTCCCAGCCCTGGCCGACGGCGCCGAGCCGGTGGCTGTCGGGGATGCGGACCCCGGTGAGGAAGACCTCGTTGAACTCGGCCTCGCCGGTGATCTGGCGCAGCGGCCGGACCTCGACGCCGGGGGCGTCCATGTCGCACAGGAAGTAGGTGATGCCCCGGTGCTTGGGCAGGGCCGGGTCGGTGCGGGCGATGAGGATGGCCCAGCGGGCGGTGTGGGCGCTGGAGGTCCACACCTTCTGCCCGTCCACCACCCACTCCCCCGCCGCCTCGTCGAGGACGGCCCGGGTGCCGAGGGCGGCGAGGTCGGATCCGGCCCCGGGCTCGCTGAAGAGCTGGCACCAGACCTCCTCGCCGACCCACAGGGGGCGCAGGAAGCGCTGCTTCTGCTCCTCGGTGCCGTAGGCGAGGATCGTGGGGGCAGCCATCCCGAGGCCGATGCCGATGCGGCGCGGGTCGTTGTCGGGGGCGCCGGCGGCCTCCAGTTCGGCGTCGACGACGGCCTGGAGGGAGCGGGGCGCGCCGAGCCCGCCGAGGCCCTCGGGGTAGTGGACCCAGGCGAGGCCGGCGTCGAAGCGGGCCCGCAGGAAGGCGGTGCGGGGCGTGTCGGCGGGCGGGTGCGCGGCGAGGAGGTCGCGGACCCGGGCGCGCAGGGCGTCGGCGGTGGTCACCGTCGGGCACCGCCGTCCAGGGCCGGTACGACGACGAGCCGGCCGGTGGTGGTCCCGTCGGCCACGCGCTGCACGGCGTCGGCGGCCGCGGCGAGCGGGAGGCGTTCGCTGACGAGCGGGGTGACGGCGCCTTCGGCGGCGAGCCGGGTGAGCTCGGTGTGGCAGGCGAGGATCGCGGCGGGGTCCTTGGCGGCGTACAGGCCCCAGTGCAGGCCGAGGATGGAGTAGTTCTTGACGAGGGCGTGGTTGAGGGCGGGGGTGGGCACGGTGCCGCCGGCGAAGCCGACGACGACGATGCGGCCCTCGAAGGCCACGCACTTGGTGGAGGCGGTGTAGGCACCGCCTCCGACGGGGTCGTAGACGACGTCGGCGCCGCGGCCGCCGGTGAACTCCTTGACCCGCGCGGCGATGTCCTCGGTGGTGCGGTCGACGACCAGGTCGCAGCCGAGCTCCTCGGCGGTGCGGGCCTTGGCCTTGCCGCCGACGACCCCGATGACGGTGGCCCCGGCGGCCTTGCCGAGCTGGACGGCGGCGCTGCCGACCCCGCCGGAGGCCGCGTGCACGAGCAGGGTCTCGCCCGGCTGGATGCGGGCCCGGCGGTGCAGGCCGAACCAGCCGGTCTGGTAGCCGATGTGCAGGGCGGCGGCCTCGGCGTCGTCGAGGCTGTCGGGGGCCGGCAGCAGGGCGCGGGCCGGGGCGGTGACGTACTCGGCGAAGCCGCCGTGCGGCAGGCTCGGGTTGGCGATGACGCGGCGGCCGTCCTCGGTCTCGCCGCAGATCTCCACCCCGGGGGTGAAGGGCAGCGGCGGCCGGATCTGGTACTGGCCGCGGGCCAGCAGCGCGTCGGGGAAGTTGACGTTCGCCGCGAGGACCTTCAGCCGCACCTCCCCCTCGCCGGGGACGGGTTCGGGAACCTCCTCGAGGCGCATGGCCTCGAGGGGTTCGCCGTGGGTGTGCACTCGCCATGCCTGCATCCGGGGCCTCCAGCCGCCGTCGAGGAACCACGCTCCGCGGGCATACTAAGCAGTCGCTTGCCCATCTGTGAACCGCCCCCCGGCGCGAAACCCGACCCCGTGCACCCCGCCCGAACGAATCCGGACACCGGCGGCAGCATCGGCTGTCAGTGGCCGGTGCGAGCATCCCCCCATGTCTTTCGCCGATCTGACGCTCGCCCACTGGCACACCCTCGACCTGCCGGCCGCCCGGCGCCTCGCCGACGACGCGGCCGCGCGGGTGGGCGGCCGGGTCACCCTCGCCGAGACCGTCCCCGGCCCGGGCGGACCGCTGCACCGGGTGTGCATCGAGCGCGGCGGACAGGAGTTCGCCCTGGTCCCCGGCGGGACGGTGCGGCTCGGCTTCGACCCGGACGCCTGGCGGCCCACGGCCGAACAGGCCGCGTCGTACGCGGAGAGCCTCGAGGAGGGGTACGCGTACGAGCCGGACATCAGGGTCCATCTCGCCGGGCAGCTCAGCCCCGTACGGCGGGTGGCGCTCGCGGCCGTGCTGGTGGCGGTGGAGGACGAGCCGCTGGAGGGGCCGCCCGCCGAGGTGCCGGCCCTGCTGGCGCGGCGGGGGCTGCGGATGCCGAGCGCCGACGAGTGGGAGCACGCCTGCGGGGCCGGGGCGGGGACGCTGTTCCGGTGGGGCGACGCCTGCCCGCTCGACGAGGCCCCGTACGGCACCGGCGGCCCCGGCTGCCCCGCCGGACCGCGGCTGGCGGCGAACGCGTTCGGGCTGCGCATCGCGTACGACGCGTACGGCGCCGAGCTGAGCGCCGGCAGTGCAGCCGTCCACGGCGGCGACGGCGGGGAGGCCGTCTGCGGCGGCTACGGGAGCCTGCTGGCCTGGCTGCCGCTGGCCACGGCGCAGCGCAACCCCGCGATGGCCGAGTTCGTGCACGGCCCGGACGGCGAGGGCCTGTGGGAGGAGTTCTCGACGCGGCCGGTGCTCGACCTGCGGTGAGGTGCGTGCGCGGGGCGCGGGCCCGGTCGCGGCTCAGCGGACCGGTCCCGCGGACCCGGGGCCCCGTGCGGTACGGAGAGGCGGGGAGAGGCTCGCTCAGCGCGGGAAGAGTTCGAACGTCACCGCCGGGCGGCCGCCGAAGCGGGCGCCGGCCTGCTCGGCGAATCCGCCCAGGAAATTGCGGCAGTACTCCTCCGGGTCCTGGTCGGTGAGGACCTCTATGTACGCCTTGTGCTCCATCAGGGACTTGACGGCTCGCTCCATGCCCGGTCCGGCGTCCGCCGCGTGCGTCGGGGTCGAGGAGCCCGCCACCGCGACCCAGCGCACCCCGTTCCACGGCTCCAGGCCCTGCTCCGTGCGCAGCTCGGGGAAGATCCACCGGTTGCCGGCGTCGGCGGCCGCGTCCAGGACGGCCCGGCCGACGGCCTTGTGGTCGGGGGTGTTCCAGAAGCCGCCGCCGGCCTGGCCGCCCCAGGTGTCGCGGTGGTTGAGGGTGATGACCAGCTCGGGGCGGTGGCGCCGGATGGCGGCCGCGATGTCCCGGCGCAGGTCCAGGCCGTACTCGATGACGCCGTCGCGGTAGTCGAGGAACTCCACCTCGGACACGCCGACCACGGCCGCGCTGGCGCGCTGCTCGGCCTCGCGCAGCGGGCCGCACTCCTCCGGGGCGATGGTGTCGATGCCGGCCTCGCCGCGCGTGGCCAGCAGGTAGACGACCTCGCGGCCGCCGTCCGTCCAGTCGGCGATGGCCGCTGCGCAGCCGTATTCCAGGTCGTCGGGGTGGGCCACCACCGCCAGAGCGCGCTGCCAGTCGGTGGGCATGGGCTCCAGGGGCGCGGGCTGATCCTTCTGTTCGGTCATGTCCGCACCCTAACCAACTACCCGTCACCGCAAGCCGCATGGAGCCGTTGTCAGTGCCGCATGCCACCGTGGACTGCATGGGCGAGCAGACGGAACGGACCGAGCGGATCGAACGGGTGGACGAGCGGGACCGGGTGGTGGGAGTGGTGGACCGGGCCGAGGCGATACGCCGCGGCTGGCTGCACCGCATCGCGACGGTCGTGGTACGCGACCCCGCCGGGCGCATCCTCGTCCACCGCCGCCCCGCAGAGGCCTCCCGCTTCCCGGGGCAGCTCAACTGGCTGGCCGGGGGCGCCGCCGAGGTAGGGGAGACCTACGAGGAGGCCGCGGCGCGGGAGCTGGCGGAGGAGCTCGGGGTCACCGGGGCCCGCCCGCGCCCCGTCCTGAAGTTCCTCTGCACCGGGGTGATCAGCCCGTACTGGCTGGGCCTGCACGAGACCACCGTCGCGGAGCCGATACGCCCGGACCCGGCGGAGATGGCCTGGTGGACGTGGATGGACGAGGAGGAACTGGACAGCCTCACCACCGGCCCGGACTTCGTCCCGGACGGCCGCGAGGCATGGGCGCGCTACCGGGACGCCGCCTTGCCAGGACAGGTCCCGCAGGCGGGTCTAGCCTGAAAGAGGGGTATGTCTCCGGAAAGGTACGGGCACATGAAGGTGCGGGGTGGCGGCGCCGTCCTGGCTGCCGCGGCGGTGGTCCTGGGTGTGGTCGTCGGCCCGCCGGCCTCGGCGGACGACAAGGATCCCCGGAAGATCTACGAAGAGGCCGCGCCCGCCACGGTCCACGTGATCGGCAAGGGCTCCAGCGGCAGCGGATTCGTCTACGACGCGAAGAAGGGCCTCATCGCCACCAACGCCCATGTGGTGGAGGGCGAAGCCTCCTTGAAGGTCGTGGTCGGGGACCAGCCGCCGGAGCCCGCGCGCGTGGTGGGCATCGACCCCTGCGAGGACCTGGCGGTGCTGACGTTCAGCACCCAACCGCCCGATCTCAAGGCGCTCGAGTTCGGTGACAGCAAGGATGTGAAGACGGCCGACACCGTCACCGCGCTCGGCTATCCGACGGCGCTCGGCGAGGGCAACCAAAAGGCGGCGTACACGGCCGGTTCGGTGCAGAACCCCGACGTGGTCAACGCCGAGCCGTCGAGCTCACTGCCGCGCTATCCCGCCACCATCCAGCACTCCGCGACCGTCAACCCCGGCAACTCCGGCGGCCCCCTGCTCAACGGTGACGGGAAGGTCGTCGGCATCAACACGCTGAGCGCCACGGGCGACGTGCAGGGACAGTTCTACGCCATCAGCAGCGACCATGCGCGCCGGGTACTGGACACCCTCGCGAGCGGCACGGTGAGGAACGACCCGGGCTGGTACCTGATGGCCCTGGACGACCCGGAGCTGAGCTCGTACTACGTAGAGGAGGACCAGCCCACCGTGGAGAAGGCGCAGAAGCAGCTGATCGCTTCCGGCGTGACCGGAGTGTTCGTGGCCGACGCGCGCAGCGATTCCCCCGTGGCGAAGGCCAACCTCGAACAGGGCGACGTGCTGACCGCCGTGAAGGACACGCCGGTGAAATCCGTGGCCGACGTCTGCGACGTGCTCCAGTCCTCCTCCCCTGGTGAGAAGGTTCCGTTGGAAGGCGTCTACTCCTTCAACGCCGACGGGAAGAAGACGAAGTTCGGGGAGGCGTGGACCGCCGACCTCGTCCTCGACAAGGGCTCGGCGAGCGGCAGCTGAGGGCCTGCCGGGCAGCTGCGCGGTCAGGCCTCGTCAGTGGTGAGGGACAGGAGGCGGTCCAGGACACGGGGGCCGCCGGCGCGGATGCCGTCGTGTTCGAACTCGTCCGTCACCCAGGTGCGCAGGCCCCGGACGGCGGCGGCGGTGGCCAGGGAGTGGGCGGTGTCCACGTACATGTCGTCGTGGTAGACGGCGGCGGCCACCGGCACCTCGTTGGCGGCGAGCCGCTCCGGGTCGTAGAGGGGGCCCCAGCCGGTCCGGGCGGCCAGCAGTTCGGCGGTCTCCCGCAGCGGGGCCAGCGCCGGGTCGACGGAGAAGTGCCAGGGGTGGATGGTCTCGCCGGTGAACAGCAGCGGCTCCTCGCCCGCGAGGGCCTTGGCGGCGTCGAAGCCGGCGTGGTCCGCGCGGATCCGCTCGGCGGCCCAGGCGGTGGGCGCGGCCGGGTCCTGGGCGTAGATGGCCTCGTGGAGGACCGCGTACAGGGGGTGGCCGGCGAAGGAGAGCCGCGCGTGAACCGCCTCCAGGAAGGCGTCGGAGAGCACGGGGCCGGCCGTGGACGGCACGAAGGCGTCCTCCAGCAGGTAGTGCAGCTGGTGGCTGCCGTCGCCGCCGCCGAGCATGATGCCGAGGGACTGGAAGGCCTCGACGGTCAGCAGGTATCCGCCGGGGAGCTCGGCCGGGCGCTCGGCGAGGTGGGCGGCGATGCGGCGGGCCCGCTCGATGTCCATCGGGTAGCGGGCGTAGTGGGCGAGGTTCTTGCGCCGCATGCGGGGGTAGGCCGCCGCGTACACCTCGTCGGCGGTCGCGTCGAGGGAGGGCAGGCCGCCGGCGATCAGGGCCGCGGTCAGCCCTTCGGGGGCGGTGGACAGGTAGTGGGTGGTGCAGAATCCGCCGAAGCTCTGCCCGAGGACGGTCCAGGGGGCGCCGCCCGTCAGGCCGGGCCGGACGGCCTCGGCGTCGCGGACGATGGAGTCGGCGCGGAAGTGCGCCAGGTACGCGGCCTGCTGCTCGGGGGTGCCGCGCAGGGGCAGGGTCTGCCGGTTCAGCGGGGTGGAACGGCCCGTGCCGCGCTGGTCGAGGAGGAGGACCCGGTGGTCGGTGAGGGCCCGGCCCAGCCAGGCCTGCCGGCCGGTGAAGCGGCGGGCGCCGAAGCCGGGGCCGCCCTCGAGGTAGAGCATCCAGGGCAGCGCCTCGGGGTCCTTGCCGGCCGCGACGACCTCGCGCGCGTACAGCTCGATCTGCTCGCCGTCGGGCCTGCTGTGGTCGAGCGGGACGGTGAAGCGGTGGTCGGTGAGGACGACCCCGGGCTGGCGGTAGGTGCGTTCGGCGGTCACGGACGGCCCCTGGGTGTACGGGTGCGGGTGCGGGCGGGCGCGGTGTCCCCCGCAGCCGGTGGCTGCACGGGATACGGGACGTGGCGGTGCGGCCGAGTCTAGTACGGGCCCTGCCGTCCTCCCGCGGGGCGGCGGAACCGCCCCGCGGGAGGAGGGATGGCTAGAACTCGACCACCGAGCGGAGGACCTCGCCGCGTTCCATGCGGGCGAAGGCGGCCTCGACCCCGTCGAGCGGGATGGTCTCGGAGACGAAGGCGTCGAGGTCGAGCCGGCCCTGCAGGTAGAGGTCGATCAGGATCGGGAAGTCGCGCTCGGGCAGGCAGTCGCCGTACCAGGAGGACTTCAGGGAGCCGCCGCGGCCGAAGACGTCCAGCAGCGGCAGTTCGAGTTTCATGTCGGGGGTCGGGACGCCGACCAGGACCACGGTGCCGGCCAGGTCGCGGGCATAGAAGGCCTGGCTGTAGGTCTCGGGGCGGCCTACGGCGTCGATGACGACGTCGGCGCCGTTGCCGCCGGTGAGGTTCTGGATCGCCTTGACGACGTCCTCGGTGCGGCCGTTGACGGTGTGGGTGGCGCCCAGGCCCCGGGCCCACTCCAGCTTGCGGTCGTCGAGGTCGACGGCGATGATCCGGGCCGCTCCGGCGAGCCGGGCGCCCGCGACGGCCGCGTTGCCCACGCCGCCGCAGCCGATGACGGCGACGGAGTCGCCGCGTCCGACGCCCCCGGTGTTGAGGGCGGCGCCGAGGCCGGCCATCACCCCGCACCCGAGGAGCCCGGCGGCGGCCGGCGACGCGGACGGGTCCACCTTGGTGCACTGCCCGGCGGCGACCAGGGTCTTCTCGGCGAAGGCGCCGATCCCGAGGGCCGGCGACAGCGGAGTGCCGTCCTCCAGGGTCATGGGCTGGGTGGCGTTGTGCGTGGCGAAGCAGTACCAGGGACGCCCGCGCTTGCAGGCCCGACAGGTGCCGCACACCGCGCGCCAGTTCAGGACCACGAAGTCGCCGGGCGCCACGGAGGTGACGTCCGGGCCGACGGATTCCACGATTCCGGCGGCTTCATGGCCGAGGAGGAACGGGAACTCGTCGTTGATGCCGCCCTCGCGGTAGTGCAGGTCGGTGTGGCAGACCCCGCAGGCCTGGACGCGGACCAGCGCCTCGCCGGGGCCGGGGTCCGGCACGAGGATCGTCGTCGTCTCCACCGGTGCGCCCTTGCTCCGCGCGATGACCCCTCGTACGCGATGCGTCACGTCATACCCCGCTCTGTTCGGATCTGTCTGGATCAACGAACGTACACGGACCGGACGGCGTACGGGAGTTGTGTCACGCGCCGGTGCCCGCCGTGGCGAGTTCCCGCGGTACGGCGGCGCGCAGTGCCGCTGCGAACGCGGCCACGGCGGGGTGGGCCGCGGCGCCGCTGCGGAAGGCCACCTTGGTGCGCCGCTCCATCAGCAGCCGGGTGAGGACGACGGCCGGATCCGGCCGCGCCGGGATGCCGAGCTGGGGTACGACGGCCACGCCCTGGCCGGCCGCGACCAGGGCGAGCACGGTGGCGAACTCGTCGACCCGGTGGCGCACGCGCGGGGCGAAGCCGGCGGCCTGGCAGGCCCGTACGGTCATGGCGTGGCAGAGGGTGCCGGGCGTGGCGGTGATCCAGGGGGCGTCCGCGTGGGCCCGCAGGACGGAGCCCTGGTCGGGCGGCGGGGGCACGGTGTCCGCGGACTGCGCCGGGACCGGTTCCGATAGCGGGACCGGGACCGGGTCGGGGTCCGCAACCGGGTCCGGCTGCGTACCCGGTGCCGCCGCGGCCGGCGTGCCCGCGGGGGCGGCGAGGTACATGGCCTCGCGGTAGAGGGGCGCGGTGGCGAGGCCCGGCTCGGGCGGTGCGGGCACGAAGTCGTACTCGTGGACGAGCGCCACGTCGAGGTCGCCGGCCCGCAGCGCGTGCGCCACGGCCGCCGGATCGGTCTCCCACACCATCGGCTCCAGCGCCGGGTGACGCCGGGCCAAGGTGACCAGGGCGGCCGGGACGATGGCCCGGGTGGCGGTGGGGAAGGCCCCGATGCGCAGGGCTCCGGCCAGGCCGCTGCGCGCCTCGGCGAGGTCGGCGGCCGCCTCCTCCAGCCGCTCCAGTACGGCTTCGGCGTGCCGGACCAGGTTCTGGCCCGCCGGGGTGAGCCGGACCCGGCGGCCGGTGCGTTCGAGCAGCGGCAGGCCCGCCTCGCGCTCGAGGACGCCGAGTTGCTGGGACACGGCCGAAGGGCTGAAGGAGAGCGCCTCGGCCACGGCCGCGATGGTCCCGCGCCGGGCGAGTTCGCGCAGCAGGCGCAGGCGTCGTACGTCGAGCATCGGCTCAGCTTACGGTTCGGGTAAGAAATGCGAACTGGATTCGGCGGTCGGGGCGGGCCAGGCTCGTCGCATGGCACAGGACATCGCCCTTCACGGGATTCACGTACCGCTCGTCACCCCCTTCACCCGCGCCGGGGGCATCGCCGCCGAGGCCCTGGAGGCACTCGCCCACGAGGTGCTCGACGACGGCGCCGCCGGAATCGTCGCGCTCGGCACCACCGGCGAGGCCGCCGCCCTCGAGGAGGCGGAGCGCGACCTCGTCACGGACGTCTGCGCCCGGGTCTGCCGGGAGCGGGGGGCGGTGCTGACGGTGGGCGCCGGGGCGAGCGGCACCCGGGCCGCCGAGGCCTCGCTCGCCCGGCTCGCCCGGTGGCCGGAGGTCGGGGCGGCGCTGGTGACGGTGCCCTCGTTCGTCCGGCCCGCGGCGGCAGGGGTGTTGGCGCACTTCACGCGGCTGGCCGAGGTGAGCCCCGTACCGCTGGTCGTCTACCACATCCCGTACCGGACGGGGCAGCCGCTGGAGGCCGGGGCGATGCGCCGGCTCGGGGAGATCCCCGGGGTCGCCGGGATGAAGTACGCCGGCGGGGGCATCGACGCCGACACGGTGGCGCTGCTCGGCGCCCTGCCGGAGTCCTTCACGGTGCTGGCGGGCGACGACGTGTACCTGTCGCCGATGCTGGCGCTGGGTGCGACGGGCGGGATCCTCGCCTCGGCGCACCTGGCGACAGCGCGGTACGTGGAGCTGGTGGCGGCCTGGCGGGCGGGCGACGTGGTACGGGCCCGGGCGCTGGGCCATGCCCTGGCGGCGCTCTCCGCGGCGGCTTTCCGGGAGCCGAATCCGACCGTGGTGAAGGGTGTGCTGCACGCTCAGGGGCGGATTCCGACGCCCGACGTGCGCCTTCCGCTGCTGTCGGCGGGCCGGGCGTCGGTCGAGGCGGCGCTCGACGGGCTGGACGGGCTCGCCCGGCTCTGAGGACCTGGCAAAAACCCTCGAAACGGCAGTGGGCGCGCCGGAAAGCGCCCACTGCGGGCGGTTGGTAAGGAACAGGCCCTGATGCCCTGATCAGGAGCATGAATACAGGGTTTGTCCGTTTTGCGAATCGGGCCTCTATGCCCGTGATGTGAGTCACGTAAACGTCGACAACATCAATTTCCCCGGGGCGGCTTTTCCCCTTTCCCGGAAAGGAATTCCGGCCTTTTCCGAAGAGCCGTCCAAGGTCATTTTCCGCCCCGATAGGGGAAAGTCGATCACCGGGTGGAATTCGCGTCTTGTTCCGTCCCCGCGGACTCGCTTACGGTCACGTCGTTCCCGGCGGGCAGCTACCGAATCCGGCCTCCGCCAGGGGTCCCCCCGCACCCGCACGTGAGGATTTCCGCCATGCCCGGACAGGGTAAGCACCGCCGCCCGAAGCAGCGTCCGATCGTCCGCAAGCTGGCCTTCGCCGGCACCGGCGGCGCGGCCCTGGCCCTGCCCCTGATCAGTGCGACCACCGCCGGTGCGGCCGTCGCCCAGCAGCCGGCCACCGCACCCGCGGCGACCACGGCGGTCCTGCCCGCCGCGCAGCCGGCCGCGACCAAGGCGGCGGCGCCCCTGACGTACTCCGTGGCCGTGGGCGACACCCTGTCGAAGATCGCTGCCGAGCACTCCGTCAGCGGAGGCTGGCAGGCCCTCTACGAGGCCAACCGCACGGTCATCGGCAGCAACCCCTCGGTCATCCGCCCCGGCACCAAGCTGACCCTCGGCGCCGCGGCCAAGGCGGCCGCCGCGAAGGCGAAGGCGACCGTGAAGGCCGCGGTCAAGCCCGCGACGAGCTACCCGAACAACCTCGACGGCTGGATCCGCGAGTCGCTGGACATCATGGCCAAGCACGGAATCCCCGGCTCCTACAACGGAATCCACCGCAACGTGATGCGCGAGTCCTCGGGCAATCCGCTCGCCATCAACAACTGGGACTCCAACGCCGCGATGGGCATTCCCTCCAAGGGCCTGCTCCAGGTCATCGACCCGACCTTCCGCGCCTACCACGTGCCCGGCACCTCGATGGACTCCTACGACCCCGTCGCCAACATCACGGCCGCCTGCAACTACGCGGCCGCCCGCTACGGCTCCATCGACAACGTCAACGGCCCGTACTAGGCCCACCGCTCCCCGTTCGACCGGTCTGGCCGGTCCGATCGGTCCGACCCGTCCGTGCCCGCGGGCCCGCCGTCACAGCCACCCCTGGCGGCGGGCCGCACGCACGGCCTCCATCCGGTTGCGGGTACCCGTCTTGCCGATGGCCGACGACAGGTAGTTGCGCACCGTCGACTCCGACAGGTGCAGCCGCGCCGCGATGTCGGCGACCGTCGCCCCGTCGACCGCGGCGTTCAGCGCATCGGCCTCCCGCGGCGTCAGCGGGTTCGGCCCGGCGCTCAGCGCGGCCGCGGCCAGCGCGGGGTCGATGACCGTCTCCCCCGCCAGCACCCGCCGTACCGCGGCGGCCAGTTCCTCCACCGGCCCGTCCTTGACCAGGAAGCCAGCGGCCCCCGCCTCCATCGCCCGGCGCAGGTAGCCCGGCCGCCCGAAGGTGGTCAGGATCAGCACCCGGCACCCGGGCAGGCGCGTGCGCAGCTCCGCGGCCGCGTCGAGGCCGCTGCAGCCCGGCAGTTCGATGTCGAGCAGCGCCACGTCCGGCCGCGCGTCCAGGGCCGCGGGCACGATCCGGTCCCCCGCGCCGACCTGCGCGACGACCTCGATGTCCTCCTCCAGCCCCAGCAGCAGGGCCAGGGCGCCGCGCATCATGCCCTGGTCCTCCGCGAGCAGGACCCTGATCATCGGCTCTCCTCCGTTGCGGGGTCGTCGGTTCCGTCCGCTTCCAGCGGGAGTTCGGCCGTGACCCGGAAGCCGCGCCCGGGGGCGGGCCCGCCCACCAGGGTGCCGCCCGCCGCCGCGAGGCGTTCGGCCAGGCCGGTCAGGCCGCTGCCCGGCGGGGTCGAGCCTACGCCGTCGCCGTCGTCGGTGATCACCAGGCGGGCCCGCTCCGCCGAGCTGCGCAGTTCGATCGTGCAGCCGGCGGCCCCGCTGTGCCGGATCACGTTGGTCACGGCCTCCCGGACCACCCAGCCGAGCAGGGCGGCCTCCTGCGGCGGCAGCGGGGGCCCGGACTGCCGTACGACGGGCTCGATGCCGGCGGCGGTCAGCGCGCCCCGGGCCCGGTCGAGCTCCGCGGCGAGGCTGGCCTCGCGGTAGCCGGTGACGGCCTCCCGGATCTCGGTCAGCGCCTGCCGACCGATGGACTCGATGTCGCCGACCTGGGCGAGGGCCGCGTCCATGTCCCGCGCGGCGATGCGGCGGGCCGCCTCCGACTTCACCACGATCACCGAGAGGGTGTGGCCCAGCAGGTCGTGCAGGTCGCGGGAGA
This sequence comes from Streptomyces sp. NPDC046876, assembly GCF_040645035.1. Lineage (NCBI taxonomy): Bacteria > Bacillati > Actinomycetota > Actinomycetes > Kitasatosporales > Streptomycetaceae > Streptomyces > Streptomyces sp. NPDC046876. Next base: position 14,175 of record NZ_JBEYXK010000079.1, read on the forward strand.
AGCGCAGCCGCTCCTGGTCGACCGCGGCGCGCGCCAGCTCCTGCCGGGTCCCGTGCAGGGTGCGGACGGTCTCGGCCAGGGCCAGGATGGCCGCGGTGACCATCCCGGAGAGCAGGGTCCCGTAGACGACGCCGAGCGCGTCCCAGCCCTCCCAGCCCTTGTGCCACCCCGCGACCGCCCCGGCGAGGCCGGTGACGACCAGCATCACGGGCCCGAGCCTGCGGCGGCGGACCACCGCTCCGGTGGCCAGCCCCCACAGCGGGAAGAACAGCAGCCAGCTGCCGCCGTAGGCCAGGGCGAGGGCGCAGGTGGTCGCGCCCAGGGCGGCCAGGCACCAGAGGGTGCTCGCCGCTTCCCGGACCCGCTCGTCGAAGGCCCGGAACACCAGGGTGACGTAGAGGGAGTTGAAGACGAGGAGGCCGAGGGCGCCGATCCAGGGGTTCGGGGTCTCCCCGTGGACGATGTTGGAGACCGCGCCCATTCCGAGCAGCAACCAGGGCAGCAGGGTGTAGGCGTTGGGGGCCTTCACGGTGTCCGCCTCGTCGCCGGTGTCCGCGGGGCGGGGGCGGCGGCACGAGAGGGGCTCGGCGGGCAGTGGTGCGGTCGTCTTCGGCATGTCCCCCACGCTACGAACCGGCCGGGCCGCCCGGCAGATCCGCCTGTACGGACTCCGGCAGGACAAATGTCACCGTCGCCCGGCCCCGCGCTGCCCGGCGGCCCGCAGGGGCTCCCGCGCTCCGGAGCGGGCGCGGGCCAGGGTGCGCAGCGGGGCCACGAGGCCGTAGCCGACGTCCCGGCGCAGGGCGCCCGCGCCGGCCCGCTCGACGGCCGCGAGCTGGTGTGCCATGAGCTCGGTCATGGTGGCGACGACCGGGTGCAGGCCCGGCTCGGTCAGGTCGAGGATGCCGTCGGTGGCATCCAGGGCCGCCCGGGCGCGCCGGGCCTCGGCGGCGAGCAGGGCGCGTACGGCGGGGGTGTCGCGGGCCTGTTCGAGGTCGGCGCGGGTGACGGAGTGCTCGGCGAGGCGGGCGCGCGGCAGGCAGAGCCGGCCGTCGGCGAGGTCGCCCGCGAGGTCGGCGAGGAAGTCGACGCGCTGGGCGGCATCGACGAACCGTCGCCAGCCGGCGGCCTGCTCGGCGTCGGGGCCGCCCCGGTACTGGAGCCCGATGAAGGCCATCAGGCCCGGCCAGGCGTAGGCGTCGAGGTAGGCCTGGAAGTCCTCCTCGGTGTCGAAGCCGTCGAAGCACGCCTCGGCGGAGGCGGCGCCGTCGAGGAAACGGGTGATCCACGGCTCGGGCAGGCCGCGGGAGGCGACGGCGTGGACGTACGCGCGCAGCAGCGGGTCGGGGCTGTCGCCGGTGTGCAGCGCCGCCTCGACCCGCCCGGTGAGCGCGGCGAGGTTGGCGCGGCGCTGCTGCACGGTCCCGGTCTCGGCGACGTCGTCGACCAGGTTCATGAAGCCGACGCCGGCCGCCAGCCAGGGCACCAGCGGCGGCGCCGCGAGCAGACGCAGCGTCAGGTAGGGGGCCGGTTCGCGGCGCAGGACCCGGCGCGCGACGTACGTGTAGTCGTCACGCAGCCGGGGACCGCGTATGCCGGCCTCCGTGAGGGTGGTGCGCCAGGTGGGCATGGTGGCCGTGCTCCTCGGACGTATGTGACCCGTACGCGCGTTCGCTGCTCGTACGACTGGGCGTACGGGTACACCATGTCAAAGGCGGTAGACCTTCTTGACCTTGCCCTCGGTGTCGGCGTAGATGTAGCCGCCCTGGCCGTACTCGTCGGTGAGGTAGGGCCGCATCGAGGGGCTCTGGTCGAAGAGCCAGGGCTCGACGATGACGTAGCGCATGGTCGGCTTGGCGACGCCGAGCTCCTTCTGGGCGGTGTCGAGGAGGCCCGGCAGGGCGTCCCAGCTGACGCCCGCCATGTCGATCAGCGGCTCCTCGGCCTTGACGGTGCCGCCGGGGCCGGTGCGGGTCGCGCCGCCGTCGTCGTAGCGCCAGTGGTCATAGGTCCTGGCGCCGGCGGCGGTGGGGATGTCCGCGAGGACGTACTCCTCGTAGACGGTCATCTTCACGAAGGCGGTGGTGCCCGTCTTCTGCTTGAACGCCTCGACGGCGGCGCGGACGTTGGCGGGAGTGAGCAGGCTGCCCTTGGGCGCGGCCTTGTTCCCGCTCTGGCGCGGGGAGTCCGCCTTGGCGCTCGAGGCCGGGGTGGAGGGGGCGGTCGCCGCGCCGGAGGAGGAGGACGAGGCGCCGCCCCCTCCCTTCGCGGACGAGCCCGACGAGCCGACGCCGGACAGCCCCTGGAACATCCAGAACACCCAGCCGGCCAGCGCCAGCGCGAGGCCGGCGCCGATCAGGACCAGGCGGCGGCGCGGGGCGCGCGGCACCGGCGGGACGGCCGCGGTGACGGAGACGGAGTACGGGGATCCGCCCCCGGGAGTGAACGGCGGGGGCGCGTACGGCCCGCCGACCGCCGGCCCGGCGGAGTACGGCGGGATGCCGGCGGGCGGCGTGGCGGCCGGGGGCACCGCGCCGGCCGGTTGGGTGCTCGGCGGGCCGTACCCGCCCGGGGTGGCCTGCGGCGCGGCCGGCGCCGCAGGGCCCGAGCCGGCGGCAGCCGCAGCGGCCGCGTCCCGGAGCATCTGCTCCAGCTGCGCCGCGTCCGGCCGCACGGCCAGGTCCCGTACGAGCAGCCGCTCCAGTACGGGCCCCAGCGGGCCGGAGCGCACCGGCGCCGGGATCGGGTCCTCCAGCACGGCGACGACGGTGGCCAGGCTGGTGGCCCGGCGCAGCGGGCTGGTCCCCTCGGCCGCCACGTACAGGAGCATGCCCAGCGACCACAGGTCGGAGGCCGCGAGCCCCTCCTCGCCGCGCGCCCGCTCGGGCGCGATGTACTCCGGGGAGCCGATGAGCACACCGGTGGAGGTGAGTGCGGTCGAGCCGTGCAGGGCGGCGATGCCGAAGTCGGTCAGCACGGCCGAGCCGTCGGGCCGCAGCAGGACGTTGGCCGGTTTCACGTCGCGGTGGAGGATCCCTTCGGCGTGCGCGGCGCGCAGCGCGGACAGCACGTCGAGGCCCAGGCGGACGACGTCCGCGACCGGCATCGGCCCGGATTCCAGGAGGTCGCTCAGGGAGCCGCCCTTGACGAGCTCCATCACGATCCACGGGTGCCCGTCCGCGCCCTCGGCCGGCTCGACGATGTGGTGGATCGTCACCACGTTGGGGTGCGCGAGGCGGGCCAGGGCCCGGGCCTCGCGCACCGCCCGCTCCCGCAACTGGACGGTGAGGCCGGGCTGGGCCGCGGCCGTCGCCGGGTCCGGCGGGCGCACCTCCTTCAGGGCGACGTCGCGGTGCAGTGCGATGTCGCGGGCGCGCCACACCGTGCCCATGCCACCGGCGCCCAGGGGCGCCATCAGTTCGAATCGGCCGTCGACCAGCTGTCTGCCGGATCTGCCGGCCTCACTCATGTCCATGGCGGGTCATCGTAGGCGCCGCCGGTGTCAGCAGCGTCGCCGGTCCTCCGTCACGGTGCCCTGCGCGGTGGTGACGGTCCTGTCGTAGCAGCCGCGGCCGGTGGGAGCCCCGTACAGCTGGTAGCGCTCGGTGCTGGTGCCGACGGCGTGGCGCTGGTCGCGGGGCACGTTCGCCGTGTAGCTCGCGTCGCCGGTGTACCGGTCGTCGAGCCGGGTCCGGTCGACGGTGCGGCCGCCGCGCACGGTGGTGGTCTCGGAGCGGTCGCCGAGCGCGATGACGGTCCGCAGGCGGTCTGCGGCGCCGAGGGTGGTCTCGCCGTCCATCGTGTACGTGCGCGCGGTGCGGGTGGTGGAGTTGCCGCGGGTCACGCTGTCCTCGTCGGTCCACGTGGCGGTCAGCGCGTCCTGGTTCTCCCCGTCCGTCCAGGTGTGCACGGACGTGGCGCGCACGGAGCGCGTGACCGTGGTGGTGATGCGGCCGTGCGAGGTGTCCAGGCGTCCGGCGACGGTCAGGCGGTGCTCGCCCTCGGTGTCGAGGCGGTGCCGGGTGGTGGAGGTCGCGGGCGTCCAGCGGCTGGAGCCGGCCGGTTCGCTCTCCTCGTGCCGGGTCAGCGCGCCGGTGACGACGGCCCGGCCCTCGTCCTGCCACAGCAGCAGGTTCACCGGGGTGCTCCAACCGCTCTGGCCCGCCGGGACGCCGGCGACGGAGACCTCGATGCGGTGCTCGCGGCCGTCGTTGAGCAGGGCGGCGTACGGGGTGAGGTCGTAGACCACCGGCTGGACGTCGAAGGCGCGGGGCGCGGGCGTGACGTACCAGAGGAACGGGTTGGACCAGCCGCCGGTCCACACCGTCGGGAAGGGGGCGGCGATACCGGCGAGCTGTCCGTCGACGGCTATGCGGACCTCGCGGTGCGGACCGCCGGCGGCCTTGCAGGAGTACGGGGCCGCGTCGGGGACCGTCAGGTACCAGAACTCCTCGCAGCCGCCGCCCGAGCCGGTGGCGTACACCTCGGCGAGGAGCCGTTCGGTGTTGCGCGGGGTGGTCACGGCGGGCGTGGTGAGCGGGAGGACCCGGTCGGGGGTGTCGGGGGCCGCTGAATGCCGCTCGGCGGCATAGAAGGTGAGGGTGGCCTTGACGTCGATGACGCCGGTATAGATGTCGTTGACGACGTTTCCAATCAGCATCTCGACGGGCTGCGGCCGGCTGAGGGTGTCGCGGTAGCGGGTCACGTCCTTCTCGACGGACCAGGTGATGCCGTCGGGCGAGGGCTCGGGGGTGGAGGTGCGCAGGATCTCGACGCCGCCCACGGAGAGGTGGCCGAGCCGGTCGTACTGGCGGCCCTTGACCTTGCCGTCGAGACGCAGGACCACCTTGGCCCAGGGGCCGGTGCCGCAGCCGGCGGGCGGCGTGTAGGTGCCGGTGTACGGGGTGAAGTCGCGGAACTGGGCCTCGGCCAGGGTCAGTTCGCAGGAGCGGGTCGCGGGGCGCTCGACGGGCGGGGCGGCGGTGAGCGGGTCGTGCCAGTCGGTGCCGAACTCCGCGGGCGGGGTGTCTGCGGGCGCCGCGGCGGTACGGGCCTGCGCGGGGGCGGCGGCGGTGCGGGCCTGCGCGGGGCCGGCGGCGGTGCGGGCCTGCGCGGGTCCCGCGGCGGCCAGGGTGGCCACGGCGAGCGCGAGCGCGCCGAGCAGGCCGGTGATCCTGTGTCGTGTCATGGCCCCGCAGTGAACCGGCCCCGCGCCGCCGCCCGCCAGGCCCGTGACACCGCATCTGGCCGGATCCCGCCCCCTGCCGCGTCAGGCCGGGAGGACGACCACGCCGTCGTCGTCGGCGTACACGGTGTCCCCGGGGCGGAAGACGGCTCCGCCGAGGGTGACCGGCTCGTCCACGGTCCCCGCGCCGGTCTTGCCGCTCTTGCGCGGGACGGTGCCCAGGGCCTTGATGCCGAGGTCGAGGCCGCCGAGGGCGACGCTGTCGCGGACCGCGCCGTTGATGATCAGGCCCGCCCAGCCGTTGCGCTGCGCCGCGCCGGCGATGAGGTCGCCGGTGAGCGCGGTCCGCAGCGAGCCGGCGCCGTCCACGACCAGGACGGCGCCCCCGCCGGGGCTGTTGACGACGTCGCGCAGCAGGGCGTTGTCCTCGCGGCAGGAGAGCGTGCGCACCGGACCGGCGAAGAGCCGGCGACCGCCGAACTGCCGGAAGTCGGTGGCGCAGATCTCCAGGTCCTCGCCGTGCTCGTCGTACAGGTCGCTGGTGGGGACGGGTGTGACGGTCATATCGCTCTGGACTCCTCGCAGCCGGTAGGTCGCGCCGTACGGCCCAGCCTATGCGCGGCCCGTCGCGGGGCGGGGTCCGGGCCCCTGCGGCTCCGCCCAGACCCCGCGCCTCAAACGCCGGCAGGGCTGACTGTGCCGGCCCCCTGTGCCAGGCACCGGCGAAGCCGCGGGCAGAGCCCAACGCCCAGCGGAGCCGGGGCGACTGGGGCGCTGCCCCAGACCCCGCGCCTCAAACGCCGGCGGGGCTGGATTGGCCGGCGTTTGAGCGCGGGGTGGGGGCGGAGCCCCGGTCTTTGAGCCCCGCCGGCGATTGAGGCGGGCGGGGGCCGGGGCGGAGGCCCGGGATACGGAGAAAGGGCGGGGCGGGGAGAAGGCTCCGCGCAGCGGCCCCCGATACCGGTCGGGCTTCGGCTCCGGCCCGGCCGGGCCTCCGTCAGTCCCGGGAGCGGGAGTGGCCGAACAGGATGCGGTAGCCGATGAGCAGGACGAGGGACCCGGCGATGGCGGCACCCCAGGTGGCGGGATCGTAGAACTCGTTGGCGATCGGCTTGTCGAGGAACTTCGCGGAGAGCCACCCGCCGATGAAGGCGCCGGCGATGCCGATGAGGGTGGTGCCGATCAGGCCTCCGGGGTCACGGCCCGGCAGCAGGAACTTGGCGATGGCGCCGGCGAGCAGCCCCAGGACGATCCAGCTGACGATCCCCATGCCTGTTCACTCCGCTTCGGTGGATGGGTGGGTGGTGCGTGGCACGTGGTGTCCACTCACCCGGGAGGACGCGGAAGGGGCCGGAACGGTTCTCAGCTGGGGCGGGTGCGCAGGCAAACGGCCGTGGTGACCGCGACGGCGACGGCGGCTGCGCCGAGGGCGGTGCGCGAACGGCGGTCGAGCACGGTCCGGGGCGGCCGGTGGGAACGGGCGGCGAGCACGGCCCCGTGAGACTTGAAGGACAGCACCGACCGCCTCGACTGGGCGCTGAGCAGGGAGCCCGTGCTCATCCAGGAGCCGGCGGAGCCGAGGGAGAGCGCGGAGCCGGCCGAACCGACCGAGAGCACGCTGCCGACGGATCCGATGGACAGGACCGAGCCCACCGAACCGATGGACAGCACCGAGTTCTTGGACCAGAGCGAGAGGTACGACCCGTCAGCCATGCGGGTCATGCTGCCACACGGGTGACCGTCGAGGGAGCCGCCGCGGCGGCCGGGGCACCAGGAGCGGCCGGGGCAGCAGGGGCGGTACGGGTCAGCAGCAGGACGCCGCGGGCCGCGGCCAGGGCTCCGGCGAGCGCGAGGAGGAGCCCCGGCGCGCCGCCCTGGAGGCGTTCGCCGAGCAGGACCATGCCGATGACGGCCGCGGCCAGCGGATTGGCCAGGTTGACCACGGCGAGCGGTGCGCCGAGGCCGCCCCGGTAGGCCCGCTGCGACAGCAGCAGGCCGCCCACGGCGAAGACCACGACGAGCAGGGCGACGGCGACGACCCGCCCGCTGAACAGGGACCCGCCGCGGCCGCCGGCCACCGCCACGGTCTGCGTCAGCGCGGAGGCGACGGCGGAGGCCAGCCCGGACGCGGTGGCGTGCCGCAGCCCGGAGCGGACGTCGCGGCGCAGCGTCAGCAGCAGGATGGCGGCGCCGGTCGCACCCGACACGGCCAGGGCCTCGGCCAGGGTGAGGGTGTCGTCGGGGGCCGGCCCGGAGGCGGGGAGCAGCAGCAGGCCGAGTCCGAGGACGGTGGCGAGGGTGCCCCGCCACTCGGTGGCGGCGACCCGGCGGCCGGCGCCGCGCGCGCCCATCGGGACCGCGGCGACGAGGGTGAGGGCGCCGAGCGGCTGGACCAGGGTGAGGGGCCCGTAGCGCAGGGCGGCGGCGTGCAGCAGCGCCGCGGAGGCGTTCAGGCCGGCGGACCACCACCAGGCGCCGCTGCCGAGCAGGGCGCGGGCGGTGCGGGCCTCGGCGGCCCGGGCGAGACGTTCCTGCGCGACCGCGGCCGCCGCATAGGCCGCGGCGGAGGCGAGGCAGAGCACGACGGCGAGGGCGGTGGCGTTCATCGTCCGGCTCCCACGGCCCCGGCAGGCTCGGCCTCGGCCGATTCCGCCCCCGCGGGCGCGGCGGGATCGGCCCCGGCAGGCTCCGCTCCCGCGGCGCGCCGCTGCTGCGGCAGGTGGCGTACGACCGCCAGGGTGCGGGCGGGGCGCTTCGGAGGCCGGATCACCAGCAGCGCGGCCCCCAGCAGGACGGTGGCGACGACCGCGTCGAGCCAGTAGTGGTTGGCCGTGCCGACGATCACGAGCAGGGTCAGCAGCGGGTGCAGCAGCCACAGGAGCCGCCACCGGGACCGGATGGCCGCGATCATGCCGAGGGCCAGCATCAGCGCCCACCCGAAGTGCAGCGAGGGCATGGCGGCGAACTGGTTGGCCAGGGTGTCGGCCTCGGGCGCGGACCGGTAGACGGCGGGCCCGTACACCTGCGCGGTGTCCACGAGGTGCGCGGCGGCCAGCATCCGCGGCGGCGCGAGCGGGAGGGCGAGGTGCAGGGCGAGGGCGGCGCCGGTCACGGCGGTGAGCACGCGCCGGGTCCACAGGTAGTGGGCGGGCCGGCGCAGGTACAGCCAGACGAGGAAGAGCGCGGTCGCCGGGAAGTGCACGGCGGCGTAGTACGTGTTCGCGGCGTGGACCAGGGCCTCCCCCGCGCCGCCGCCCGCGCCCGTCCCGGGCAGCAGCAGCCGCTGCACGGCGCCCTCACCGGGCAGGTGCAGGGCGCGTTCGGCGTCCCAGATCCGGCCGGCGTTGCGGAACGCCTCGTCGGTGCGGTCCGTCGAGAGCAGCCGGCCCGCCTTGTAGACGGCGAACAGGCCCGCGACGAGCAGCAGCTCGCGTATGAGGCGGCGGCGCTGCCCGGCCCCGGTGCCCGGGCCGCCCGCCGGCCCGGCAGGTGTGCTGTGGGAGGTCATTCCCCCGGTCTCTCTTCCTGTACTCGGGCGCCGCCTGTGCGCGGTTGGAGCGTCGGTGCAGAGCGACTGGTCTCGGCCACCCTCGTACCGACACGCAAGTGTATCGATACATTCCCGTATCGATACGCCGGTGTACCGATACGCTCGCGTTCCCGTACACTTTCCTCACGGAACCGAGCCACCGCGGAGCCCCGAGGAGAGCCGCACACCATGACGTCGACGCCGCCCGCCGCGCGCCGCTCCAAAATCACCCCCGAGCGGGTGCAGGAGTTCTACGACGCCGTCCTGGAGCAGCTGCGCGAACACGGGTACGAGGCCCTCACCATGGAGGGCGTCGCCGCCCGGGCCTGCTGCGGCAAATCCACGCTCTACCGGCAGTGGAAGACCAAGCCACAGCTGGTCGCGGCGGCCCTGCGCGCGAACCGCAAGGGCACTCTCGTGGCCGTGGACACCGGCACGCTCGCCGGCGACCTGCGCGAGGCGGCCCGGATCGCCGCAGGCAACTCGGGGCGCGACACCCGCCTCACCGAGGCCGCGCTGGCCCATGCGGTGCTCAACGACGAAAAGCTCCAGGCGGCCCTGCGCGAGGCGCTGGTCGAGCCGGAGCTCGCGGCGTTCGACGCGATGGTGGCGCGGGCCGTGGAACGCGGGGAGATCGCCGCGGACCACCCGGCGGTGGAGTTCCTCCCGGCCCAGCTCATGGGCGTCCTGCGGATCCGGCCCGTACTGGAGGGGCAGTACGCCGACGCCGACTACCTGGTCCGGTTCGTCGAAACGGCCCTGCTGCCCGGCCTCGGCCTCGCGCCGGCACCCGGGCCGGCCTCCGCGGGCCCGGCACCGGCCCCCTGAACCGGCGGGCCGCCGTCACCGATGACCGGACGGCGACCCGCCCGCGCTGCCTCGTGGGGACGGCGGCAGCGCGCCACCCGGGCCGGGCGGCACTCACCCGTGCGATGGGGTGAGCGCCGCCCGGCCCGCGCAGGCCCCGGGCTCGGCGCGGCCGGCCCGGCCCCCGTCACCGTCCGGGCGTCCGTCAGGGGCGGGCGCCCATGGTGCGGACGAAGTCCTCCGGGTCCGCGTCGTAGCCGCGTACGGCGGCGTCCAGGGACCAACTGCCCGCGGCGTCGCGGGTGAACAGCGCGACCGTGGCCGCGGTGGCCTCCGGGACGGAGGCGAAGTCGCCGACCGCGAGGTCGGTGTGGCCCTCGCGGATCCGGATCCCGGTCCCGCCTATGGCGGCGAAGGTCTTCCTGCGGCCGCCCCTCGGCCCCGCGTCCTGGATCACCACTCCCACCACGATGCGCACCGACTCCGGCCTCATCCGGTTCAGTTCGAGGGTCATCACCTCGTCGAAGCCGAAGCCCTGCCCGGTGCGGCTGTCGCGGTCGAGGGTGATCGTGCCGTCGGGGGAACGGCTGCCGAAGTGCACGAGCTGGGCGGGCTCGCCGTACGGGTCGGCGGCCGCGTACACCGCCGCGACGATGTCCAGGTCGTGCGCAGGGGTGCCCGCCGGGCTGGGGTCCCACCGCAGGGCGACCTCCACCTTGGCCAGGCCCTTGCGTACCGCATCCACCGCGCTGCTCATCGAACTCCCCCTTCGTCGAACGGGTGTTGCCCGGCCATGCTGTCATGCGGCCGCCGCCGCGGTCCGGCCGACCGTACGTTCCCGGCCAGCCGTCACGGGGACGGCCCGTCGGGACGCGCGGTGGCCGGACGGTCCTGGAGGCGGGCGTGGCGGAACTTGCAGCCTCCGCAAGCCCGGCCGGCTCCGCCGCAGCCCAATCCAGCCCCCCGCCTCTGCCGGCGGGGGTCCGGCATTTCCAGCCTCGCCGGCGTTTGAGTGGGGGTCCCCCGGACGGAGTCCGGGGGAGGGTCCGGGCAGAGCCCGGTCAGGGTCGGGAGGCGACGCGTACGGTCTCCACCCACGACGGCGGCTGCGGCGCGCCCTCGCCGATCAGCGCGGCGATCAGCCGGCACGACGGGGACTCCCCGGGCCACGGCGTGTACCCGTCGGTCAGGACGACGACGATGTTCGGCCGGTCCGGCATGGCCAGGGCGGCGCCGATGCCGACGCGCATGTCCGTGCCGCCCCCGCCGGCCAGGGCCACCTGGTCGGTGCTGGTCACCCGGGCCACGGCGTGCACGTCCGCGTCGCACGCGAGGACGGCGACCCGGTTGCCGCGTACGCCGACCTCGCGCAGGACGCCGGTCACTTCGCCGAGGGCGGCGGCGAGGTCGTCCTCGCCCATGGACCCCGAGGTGTCAATGACGATCGCCACGCGCGGCAGCGGCCGGCGCAGGCTCGGCAGCACGACCCGGCCGCCGAGGGCGGGGGTGCGGCGCGAGGGGCGGCGGTAGGTGTAGTCGACCGCGCCGCCCGCCCAGGCGGCGGCCTCCCGGACCGCCCCGGACAGGGCGGTGCGCCAGTCGACGGTGGGTTCGAGCACCTCCTGCGCCCAGCGCTGCCAGCCGGCCGGCAGGGTGCCGCGGCTGCGTTGGTGGGCGCGCATGGCCTGGGCGGTCTGACGGCGCAGGGCCTCGGCCTCGACCGGGCTGACGCGGGCCGGGCCGGCGCCGCCGAGCTCCCAGGGGCCGGGCACGCCGTGGGCGCCCGATCCGCAGTCCCACATGCCGTCCGGGGTCGGCGGGATCGCCGGCAGGTACGTCTCGAACAGGCCGCCGGTGTCCAGGCCGAAGAGCCTCGGCTCCATCCGCCCTTCGGGCAGCGCGAGCCCGTCGGCGATGAGGTCGTCGTTGATCTCGCAGTCCTGCGCGATGTTGACGCGGACCGGGTCGCGCTGGTCGGCGGCCGGGAGCCGCTCGGCCCGGCCGTGGTGGTCGCGCAGCAGGTGGGAGACCTCGTGGATCCACACGCCGGCCAGCTCCGCCACCGGCGTCGCCTCCACGAAGGCGGGCGAGACGTAGACGCGCCAGTGCCGGTCCACGGCCATCGTCCTGAGCCGGGCGGAGGGGACGACGGTGAGCGCGTACAGGGCGGAGGCGAGGTACGGCCGGTCTTCGGCCGCCTTGTACCGGGCGGCGAGCAGCTTGGCCCGGTCCAGGGGGGCCTCCGCCTCGACCGGGGCCTGCGCGCCCGCGGGCCCGGCTGCGTCCGTCGGACGGTCCACGGCCGGGTCAGCCGGTGCCGGGCAGTGCGCCGGAGAGCTGGAGGAGTTCGACGAAGGCGTCGATGCCGGAGGGCACGGGCCAGTCCAGGTCGCGCATCGCGGCCAGGTCGGCGGCGGCGCGTGCGGCCACGTCGGGCACGCCCGCGTCCACGGCCTTGGCCAGCACGGCCCAGCCCGCCTCCCACCGGGGGCGGGTCAGCTCGCCCTGCACGGCCGCGACCACGGCGATGAGGAACGCCAGCTGCCGGTCGCCGCGTTCGGGCAGGGCGAAGGCGTCGGGGTCGGCCAGGACCCGGTCGGGGTCGGGCAGGTCGAGGTGCTCCAGGTACGAGAGCAGCTCGATCCCGGCGGCTTCGCCGACGGCGCCGGTGAGCGCGGCCGCCAGGGCCTCCCGGTCGGCGCCGGACGCGTACCCGGTGGCCAGCAGCCGCAGCGCCATTTCCCAGGTGCGCGGGGAGGGCCAGGCACGGCCGCGGCCCTCGGCCTCGGCGGGCATGTGGTGGACGAGGCCGGGGCGGGCGGTGAGGAAGCCGGAGACCACTCCGCGGGCGCGGGCGACGGCACCGGAGATGCGGCCGGGGTCGACCGGCGGGATGGCCACCTCGGGCCAGGTGCCGGCCATGCCGCGGGCGACGGTGCGCGGGCTGTGGGTCCAGTCGAGGTGCACGAACCGGTTGGCCAGCGGCGGGCTGAGGTGCCAGCCGTCCGCGGCGCTGGACGGCGGGTTGGCCGCCGCGACGATCCGTACGGACTCGGGCAGTTCGAGGCTGCCGACCCGGCGTTCGAGGACCACGCGCAGCAGGGCGGCCTGCACGGCCGGCGGGGCGGAGGACAGCTCGTCGAAGAACAGCAGGCCGTGTCCGGTGCGGGCGAGGCGGACCGCCCAGTCCGGCGGGGCCATGGGCACGCCGGTGGTGGCCGGGTCCTCGCCGACGATGGGCAGGCCGGCGAAGTCGGAGGGCTCGTGGACGCTGGCGATGACGGTCTCCAGCTCCACGCCGAGCACGTCGGCGAGCTGCTGCATGCCGGCGGACTTGCCGATGCCGGGCTCACCCCACAGCAGGACGGGCTGGTTGGCCGTCACGGCCAGGGCCAGTGCCTGGAGCTGGGGGTTGGCCGCGGGTTCGGTACGGGTGGCGCGCAGCCGGGCGCCGAGGGCGTCGGCGGCGGCCAGGGCCGGCGGCTGGGGGCTCATGCGTCCTCGTCCTCGTCCTCGTCCTCGTCCTCGTCGTCCTGGTCCTCGTCGTCCTGGTCCTCCTCGCGGAATTCCATCCAGTCTTCGAACCAGTCGGCGCCGATGTCGGGGAACTCCTCCTCGACCCGCTTGCGCAGGAAGGCGAGGTCGGTGCGCTGGTAGCGGCGGATCAGCTGGGCCAGGGAGAGTTCCGCATCGCCGGTGACGTCGATGCGGCAGCCGGCGTCGAGGAGCGCCTTGACGAGGTCGCCGGAGCCGCCGTACTGGACGGCGACCTGGAGCGGGGTCAGGTCGCCGAGGACGGAGCGGGCCTCCCGGTCCAGGCCGGCCGCGAGCAGCCGCGGCAGCAGCTCCTTGTGGTCGAGCAGGTTCAGCACGTGCAGCAGGGTGTAGCCGCGGCCGTCGCGGACCCGGGGGTCCGTGCCGGCGTCCAGCAGGGCCGTGACGCCCGGGGTGTCGCCGTGCTGGGCGCGCAGGAACAGCTCGCGCCGCTCCTCCTTCAGGGCGCGCGGCAGCCATCCCGTGCCGGTGGTCCAGTCGTGCTGGACGGCGAAGCAGCCGGCGACCTCTCCGCCGAAGGCCCGCATGGCGCGCTCGCGCTGCTGCTCCTCGGCGCTGTGGCGCAGCAGGTCCAGTACGCCGCCCTGCGAGCGCACCTCGTGCCACTCGCCGCGGCAGCGCACCCGTACGGCCTCGGGCAGGGCCGGGGCGGGCGGACCGGCGGCGGGGCCGGCCTCGGGGAACAGGGCGGCGGCGACCAGCGGGTGCAGCTCGCGCGGGGTGATCCGGCCGGTGCGGACGAGGTCGAGGTCGGGCAGCCGGCTCCAGGCGAACAGCGGCAGCCGGGGCACCGCCGGGGCCTCCTCCCTCCCGAGGAGGGACACCTTCAGGCCGCGGGATCCGGTCGGCTCGACCACGAGGTTGCCGTTCCAGGACAGCGGGATGCGGAAGCGGTCGCCCTCGCCGGCCGCCTGCAGGCGCCGGGCCTCCGCCTCCATGCGGGTGATGTCGAGCAGGCGGCTCCTGGTCAGCGCCCCCGTGTCCGTGGGGCGGCCGTACACCGGGGAGGCCTCGGGTGCGGTCAGGTCGCGCTCGATGCCGGCGGCCTCGTAGGCCTCGTCGAACTCCCCGTGGGCGCACAGCAGGGCGATCCGCTCCGCGTGCGCGGCCGGGTCGGCGGCGCCGGGGTCGGCGGCCGGCAGCTCGTCCTCGGTCAGCGGCGTGCCGTCGGGCGCGAAGAACGGCAGCCGGGCGGCGCCGGCCGTGAGGCGTTCGCGCAGCTCGGCGGTGTGTCGGCCGTCCCACAGCGGGCGGGCCGCGATCCAGTTCTCGAACCGGTAGCTGTCCGTGAAGGTGTAGTGGTCGTCGCTCTCCTGCTCCCGGCGGAACTCGCAGTGCAGGCGCAGCCGCTGCGGGCCGTCGACCATCGGGCCGGTGGTGGCCGACAGGACGGGTGCGTCCGGGCCCGCTCCGTAGCGGGCGAGCAGGACGCGCACGCCCGGCTTGAGCGTGGTGCGGCCGCCCAGGGTGCGGGGCAGGTGCCAGCGCACCAGGTCGGGGGCGAGGTGGCGCAGGTCGTCCTCGACGGCCTCCGCGACGGGGGTCCCGTAACGGGAGGCGAGCTCGGACAGGGTGAAGGTGACGTCCACGGCGGCGGCCGCGCAGGCGGCCTGCCACTCGCCGGCCAGCCGGTGCGCGGTGGCCCGCTCGATCATCCAGCCGGGTACGGCGTAGCGGCGGATCCGCTGCCAGGACGAGGCGTCCTCCTGGAGGAAGCCGCCGGGCAGCCGCGCCGGTTCGGGGTGCGTGCCGCGGGCGCTCACCGGTACACGCTCGTGATCGCGCCGAGGTCGGGGTGGGCGGGCCGGGCGGGCCGCAGGCGGGCGGTGAAGGACCGCTTGACCTTGCGGGGCAGGCCGGGGCCGAGGCCGACGTACTCCAGCGGGGTGCCGTCGGGGACGGCGGCGAGCAGGCACTTCGCGCCGCGCCCGGTCAGTCCGGTGTGGCGCAGTTCCAGGCGGCGCAGCGGGGTGCCGGGGAGGGCGGCGGCCAGGGCGTGCGCGCCTTCGTCGCCGGTGGAGTTTCCGGTGGATCCGAGGCTGCGCTCGGAGAGCGGCCGGCCGAGGTCGAGGGTCTCGATGCCGCCGAGGGCGTCGGCGAGGGCTCGGGCGCCGGCGGGGCCGATGCCGTTGCCGCCGAGGCCGAGGCGGACGGGGTGTGCGGGGTCGGCGGCCGCTGCGGCGGCCAGGACCGCGGCGCCCTCGTCGCCGAGGTGGTTGGCGGGCAGGTACAGCTCGCGGACGCCGGCTTCGCGGATGAGGGCGGCGAGCAGCGGGGCGTCGTCCGCGGTGAGGCCGTTGCCGCCGAGGAAGAGCCGCTCCAACGGGGCCTCGCGCGTGCGCAGGGCGTCGAGCAGGAGGCGTACGCCCTCGGTGCCGATGCCGGTGTTGACCAGGTCCAGGGTGCGCAGGGTGCGGTTGCGCCGGAGCAGGGCGGCGAGGGTGCGGGCGCCGTCCTCGCGTACGGGATTGCGCTTGAGCCACAGGGCCTTGACGTCGGTGTCCTCGGCGAGGGCGGCCGCGAGGGCGGCGACTCCGTCGGGTCCGATGCGGTTGCAGCCCAGGTAGAGGGTGTGCAGGCCGTGGCCCTCGGTGAGGGCGCCGGCGAGCGTGCGGGCGCCCTCGTCGCCGATGGAGTTGGTGCCGAGGAGCAGGTGGCGGGCGTGGGCGGAGCGGGCGGCGGCGTCCGCGACCCGGGCGGCGCCGGCCGGGCCGAGGCCCTGCTTGCACAGGTCGACGCGGCCGTCCGCGCGCAGGGTGCCGAGGGTGAAGGTCTCGTCGGCTGCGACGTCTTCGACCGCGGCGAGCCGGGCGAGGAGCGGGTCGAGGCCGGCCGGGTCCGCGAGCGGCAGGTCGGGGTGCTCGATCGCGGGGCACCGTACGGGTATCGGCCGTGTCATCACCACTCCACCGGTTTCCATCGCCGGTGCCCGGCGTCGACAGCCACTTGAAGAAAACGCAAGACCGGTCGGATTCGAACCGACGTCCTCCAGCTCGATGCTTGGGCGCGACGACCTCTGCGCTACGGCCTTGCTGCGCAGATCATAGCGGCAGTCCGGACCGAACTCGATCACCAGTTTGAACGGGCGTCACCAATCGCCGTCCTGCACCGGCTTGCCCGGCCTCGGTGCGTTTCCGAGGGGTTTGACCTGGCCCGGGGCGGGCGGCGTCCACGGCGTGTGGTCGTCGCCGAGCCAGTCGCCGACCGGCTTGACGGAGGCGAGGGCGTCGGTCGGCGCGAGGTCGGTGCCCGTCTCGTCGTAGTAGTCGAACCAGGGCAGCCCGGCCCGGGTGTACGCGGCCCGGTCGACCGGCGAGGGCGGGGCGGGCTCGCCGGTGATGCGGCTCCACTCCGGCGGCGGCACGAGGTGGACGAAGACCCGCCCGGCGGGTTCCTCGGCCCAGTCGGACAGCGGCCGCTCGTCGCGGTAGACCTCCTGGTGCATGGAGCCGCCGACGCCGAGGCCCATGGCCGGCGCGGGCGCGCGGACGGGCGCCGGACCGGCGCCGCCCGCGGGCCGCGCCGCCGGCGGCGGTACGGGGCCGGCGAACCCGGGGGCGGAGCCGTACCCCGGGGCGGAACCGGGGGCGCCGCCCGGGGCGGAGCCGTACAGGGGGCCGGACGGGACGGCGCGGGCGCGGGCCTCCCGGGCGGCGGCCTGCTCGGCCCGCCACCGGGCCAGCGGAGCCGGGGCGAGCGGGAACGCCTGGAGCTGTACGCCGCCGGTGGTCTCCTCGCCGGTGACCTGGCCCTCGACGGTGGCGCCGAGCCCGAGCGGGACGGCGACGAACTGGCGCACGGTTCCGTCGCCGGAGTTGATCCCGTCCAGCCAGGGCTGGCGCGGCAGGACCACGTAGTTCTGCGGACCGTTCTGCGGACCGTTCTGCGGACCGCGCGCCAGGCGGCCCGTCCAGGGCCTGCCGGAGACGGCGCACACCTTGCCGACGCCGACCTGGAGCGCGGCGGGCTCGCTGCTGCGGCCGAAGCTCAGCCACATCGCCTCGCGCAGGTACACCGGGAGCATCACCCCGCCCTTCGCCAGCCACTCGGGCGGCACGGTGTCCGGATAGTCCTCGACCCGGCGCAGCGGGAACTCCCCCAGGCCCGGGGGAAGGGCGTGGGTGCCGGACTCCGGCAGGCGCAATGTCCGGATGAACCGGATCTGCACCCCTTCACCAAGGAACAGTGCATTTCCATCGACCCGTACCGAACCTGTCACCGCGGACGTCCCCCTTTATCCCGTTCGAAGCCGTAATCGCCGCAGAAACGCCGGTCGAGCCGGATCGTTACCTCAAGTTTTGCTCAGATCCAGTGACACCGCGGCGGCGGCATTCCTAGCTTCCTCGTACACGCGTCTTGACGCTTCTACGTACCCCCGCGGTTCCACGCGCACCGGCGATCCCGCTCCGCGTCCCGCGTCCCCGAGGAAAGAGTTGCAACATGAAGGTCCCCAAGGCTGGTGCGATGGCCGCTGTGATCGGCCTCGCCCTGACCGCCACCGGCTGCGGCGGCGACGAAGGACCCAAGGGGACCCTCTCCATCGGCATCAAGTTCGACCAGCCTGGTGTCGGCGTCCGCGAGGCGGGGGGCACCTTCTCCGGTTTCGACGTGGACGTCTCCAGGTACATCGCCAAGGAGCTCGGCTACAAGCCGGAGCAGATCGAGTTCAAGCGGGTCGACAGCTCCGACCGCGAGCTGCTGCTCCAGTACAACGAGGTCAAGTTCGTCGCCGCGAGCTACTCGATCAACGACAAGCGCCGGGAGAAGGTCGACTTCGCGGGCCCGTACTTCACGGCCCACCAGGACCTGCTCGTCCGCGCCGACGACGCCA
>NZ_JBEYXK010000080.1:0-31253 GCF_040645035.1 Streptomyces sp. NPDC046876
GGTGCCCGGCGGAGCCGGGTTTCTTGGGGCGCCGCCCCAAACCCCGCGCCTCAAACGCCGGCGAGGCTGGAATGCCCGGACCCCGGCCTCGAAGGCGGGCGGCGGGGGCTGAAATGGCGACCCCCGGCTCCGAAAGCGGGAGGCGAGGCTGAAATGGCCGGAGCCTGGTGCCCGGCGGAGCCGGGTTCCTCCCCCAGCTACCGCTGGGAGGCCCCCAGGGGCGCCGCCCCAGACCCCGCGCCTCAAACGCCGGCGAGGCTGGAATGCCCGGACCTCGGCTGCGAACGCCGGCGGGGCTGGATGGGCCGGACCCCGTCCCAGAGGCAGGGGTGGCCGGTTCGGGCTCCGGGGCGCGGCGGAGCCGGCTGGGCTGGATGGGCCGGAGCCCGTCCCAGAGGCAGGGGTGGCCGGTTCGGGCTCCGGGGCGCGGGCGGAGCCGGCTGGGCTGGATGACGCCGGGCCCTCGCCCCAGGGCCCGCGTCGGCGGCGCGGGGCGCTAGGGGTGCTGGGACGGGAAGGGGCCCGGGGGTGGGTCCGGAGGGGCCGTGAGGCGGTGTTCCAGGCGGGTGATGGCGGTGCGGATGCCACGGGCCCAGCCATCGTCCGGCAGGACCCCGGCGGCAGCCCGGGCCCGGGCCAGGTGGACCCGCGCCTCGGCCGGCCGCTGCAGCTTCGCGTAGTCCGCGGCCAGGCTGAGGTGCAGGGAGGGATAGAAGCCCCGGACGGCGGGATGCGGCTCGTCCCGCACCCCCGGCCCCGCGCCCTCCCGCAGCCCGTCGGCGGCGGTGAGGGCCCGCAGGTCCCAGGACAGCTCGTCGGCGGGATCGTCCTGGGCGTCGGCCAGGTAGTGCGCGAGCGTGCACCGGTGGAGCCCGTCCCCGTCCTCCCCGATCTCGGTCCACAGCTCGCGCAGTCGGTTGCGGGCCTCCTCCCGGTCCCCGGCGTGCAGCAGGATGACCGCCTGGCCGATCCGCGTCATGACGGCGTCCTCCGACGCCTCCTGCTGCTGCTCCCTCACCGCGGCCTCCGGCTGGCTCCGCCGGACCCGCTGCGGTCCGGTCGTCCCGACGCTAACCGGAGGCACCGGGGATGGTGCCGAGGCGCGGTCGGCCGTCAGCCCAGGTTGGGGATCGTCCAGTCGATCGGCTCATGGCCCTGCGCCGCGACGGCCTCGTTGATCTGGGTGAAGGGCCGGGAGCCGAAGAACTTCTTCGCCGACAGCGGGGAGGGGTGGGCGCCCTTGACGACGACGTGCCGCTCCTCGTCGATCAGCGGGAGCTTCTTCTGCGCGTAGGCGCCCCACAGCACGAACACGGCCGGGTCGGGGCGGTCGGCGACGGCGCGGATCACCGCGTCGGTGAACTTCTCCCAGCCCTTGCCCTTGTGCGAGTTGGGCTCGGCCTCGCGGACGGTGAGGACCGCGTTCAGCAGCAGGACGCCCTGCTCGGCCCACGGCATGAGGTAGCCGTTGTCCGGGATGGGGGTGCCCAGCTCCTGGTTCATCTCCTTGTAGATGTTGCGCAGCGAGGGCGGGGTCTTGACCCCCGGCCGGACGGAGAAGCACAGGCCGTGGCCCTGGCCGGCGCCGTGGTACGGGTCCTGGCCGAGGACGAGGACCTTCACCTTCTCGAAGGGGGTGGCCTCCAGGGCCGCGAAGACCTGCTCGTGGGGCGGGTAGACCGGCCCGTTCGCCCGCTCCTTCTCGACGAACTCGGTGAGCTCCTTGAAGTAGGGCTGGTCCAGCTCTCCGCCGAGGACGGGGAGCCAGGACTCGGGCAGCATCTGGGTCACGTCTACAACCTCCGGTAGTACAAGTACACGCCACTGCGCGGTGCAACAGCTCAGAACCTACCGGGGGCCACTGACAACGCCGCACCCGCCGGGGGTCGAAGCCCCCGGCGGGTGCGGCCGCCGGCTGCCACTGCCGGCTCGGGATGCCCGCTACCAGCTGGTCTTGCGGTACAGCTCCCACATCTGGAAGACGGTCTGCGGGTCCAGCGCCCGCTCGCCGCCCGCGATGTCCTCCCGCGCGGCGACGTACAGCTTGCCCTGCCACAGCGGCAGCAGGCGGACGTCGTCGGCGAAGATCTGCTGCGCCTGCTCGAACTGGTGGATGCCGGCGGCGCGGTCGCTCTCGCGGCGGGACTTGGGCAGCAGGTCGGTCAGGATCTCGTTCTGCTCGTACGGGGTACCGACCGCGTTCTCCTTGCCGACGAACGGCGCGATGAAGTTGTCGGGGTCCGGGAAGTCGGGGAACCAGCCTCGGCCGAAGACCGGGTACTGGCCGTTCTTGTAGCCCTCCTGGAAGGACTTCCAGGGCTGCCCGCGCAGGGTGATCTTGAACAGGCCGCTCTCGTCCAGCTGCCGCTTGATCTCGGTGAACTCGTCGGCGGTGGAGGCGCCGTAGCGGTCGGTGGTGTACCAGAAGGTCAGCTCCACCGGCCCGTTGATCCCGGCGTCCTTGAGGATCTTCTTGGCCTTGGCGACGTCGGGCTGGCCGTACTTGTCGAAGAACGGCGTCTTGTGGCCCACGACGCCCTTGGGGACCATCGAGAACAGCGGCTCGGCGGTTCCCTGGTAGACCTTGGACACGAGCGCGCCGCGGTCGATGATCTGCGCGATCGCCTGGCGCACCGGGAGCTTGTTGACGTTGGGGTCCTGCGGGTTGAACACCAGGTAGCGGATCTCCGCGCCGACGTTCTCGACGACCTGGACGCCCTGGCCGTGCGAGGCGGGGCTCTGGAGGTCCTTGATCTCCGTGGCCGACAGGCCTCGGTAGGTGGCGTCGATCTCCTTGCCCTTGAGCGCGGCGACCATCTTCGTGGAGTCCGCGAAGTAGCGGATCGTTACCGCGTCGTTACGGCGGTTGGCGAAGCCGTTGTAGGAGTCGTTCTTGCTGAGGACCGCCTCGCTGCCCTCCTTGTACGAGTCCAGCAGGTACGGGCCGGAGCCGGTGATCTTGCCGTCCTCGCGGACCTTGTCCGCGGGGTAGTCCTTGGGCGCGACCAGCGAGGCGGCCGGCGAGCCGAGGACGAAGGGGAAGGTGGCGTCCGGGACCTTCAGGTGGAAGACGACCGTCGCGGCGTCGGGGGTCTCGATCTTGTCGAGGTTGCCGAAGAGGTCCTTCGGGCCGACCTTGGAGCCGATGGTGCGGATCCGGTCGAGGGAGTACTTGACGGCCTTGGCGTCGAGCGGCTCGCCGTTGGAGAACTTCAGGCCCTTGCGCAGGGTGCACCGGTACGACTCGTTCGCGGAGTCGGTGAAGTCACAGGTCTGGGCCGCGTCCGGCTGGGGCTTGCTGGAGCCCGTGGGGAAGGCCAGGAGGGTCTGGTACACGTTGCGGTACAGCTCCCAGGAGCCGTCCCAGGCCGCGGCGGGATCGAGGGTGCTCGGAGCGCTCGTCGTGCCGACGACGATGCGCTTCTGGGCGTCTTTGCTGTCATCCGAAAGCAGACCGCATCCGGCGAGCAGGGATATGGACGCCAGGGCCGCAGTGATCTGCAGGCTTCTGGTCCGGTTGAACACGTGCACGCTCCTCGATCAGCCAGGGGTGCCGCAAACCCTAGCGCAGTGCGTCACAAATCCAAGGGGCAGGTTTGGTGTGACACTTGACCGATTTCGCGCACGTTCGATACGTATTTGCCTCCCCGCGGGAGGCAAATACGTCCGATTATCGATCAGTGAACTCCGGCATTGAGGAACATTCCTCCGTCAACGACCAGAGTTTGACCGGTGATCCATTCCGCTTGTGCAGATGTAAGAAAAGCCGCAGCTCCGCCGATGTCCTCCGGGAGGCCCAGCCGGCCCAGCGGATAGGCCGCAGCGGCCTCCGCCTCGCGCCCCTCGTAGAGGGCCTGGGCGAACCTGGTCTTGACCACGGCCGGCGCGATCGCGTTGACCCGGACCCCCGGCGCCATCTCGTGGGCGAGCTGGAGGGTGAGGTTGACCATGGCGGCCTTGCTCATCCCGTACGCGCCGATGAAGGGCGAGGCGGAGACCCCGGCGATGGAGGCGATGTTCACGATCGCCCCGCCGTTGTCCTTCTGCCAGGCGTGCCAGGTCCGCTGGGCGAAGCCCAGCGCCGAGATCACGTTCGTCTCGAAGACCTTGCGCGCGACCCCGAGGTCCAGGTCCGCGATCGGGCCGAAGACCGGGTTGGTGCCGGCGTTGTTGATCAGGAAGTCGACCCGCCCGAAGGCCTCCATCGTGCGCTCGACCGCGACGGCCTGGTGGGCCTCGTCGTGCGCCTTGCCGGCGACGCCGATCACCCGGTCCGCGCCGAGCGTCTCGACGGCCTCCTTGAGGGCCTCCTCGTTGCGCCCCGTGATGCACACCCGGTCGCCGCGGGCCACCAGCGCCTCGGCGATGCCGTAGCCGATGCCCCGGCTCGCACCGGTGATCAGCGCGACCTTGCCGCTGTCCGTTCCTTCGTACGCCATGTCGGTGCCCTTGCCTCTCGTCAGTTGAGCGGGCCGCCGGCCACGTACAGGACCTGGCCGGAAACGAACCCGGCCGCATCGCCCGTGAAGAAGGCGATCGCGTTGGCGATGTCGTCGGGGAAGCCGACGCGCTGCACCGGGATCTGGGTGGCCGCGGCGGCCTTGAACTCCTCGAAGCCCATGCCCACGCGCGCAGCGGTCTGGGCGGTCATCTCCGTGGCGATGAAGCCGGGGGCGACGGCGTTGGCGGTGACGCCGAACTTGCCGAGCTCGATGGCCAGGGTCTTGGTGAAGCCCTGCAGACCCGCCTTGGCGGCCGAGTAGTTGGCCTGGCCGCGGTTGCCGAGCGCCGAGCTGCTGGAGAGGTTGACGATGCGGCCGAACTTGGCGTCGACCATGTGCTTCTGACAGGCCCTCGACATCAGGAACGCGCCGCGCAGGTGCACGTTCATGACGGTGTCCCAGTCGCTCTCGCTCATCTTGAACAGCAGGTTGTCGCGGAGCACGCCCGCGTTGTTGACCAGGATGGTCGGCGCGCCCAGCAGGCCCGCGACGCGCTCGACCGCCGCCTCCACCTGCGCCGCGTCGGAGACGTCGCAGCCGATCGCCACGGCCTTGCCGCCGGCCGCGGTGATGGCCTCGACGGTGTCCTTGCAGGCCGCCTCGTCGAGGTCGAGTACGGCGACCGCCCGGCCCTCGGCGGCCAGGCGCACGGCGGTGGCCGCGCCGATGCCCCGGGCGGCCCCGGTCACGATGGCGACGCGCTGCTCGGTGGTGGACATGCTGGATCTCCTCGCGCTTGGAATCCTCTGGGCGGCCCTCGAAGGTGAGCAACCGCTTAGTAGCTTCAGCTGAGGAGACGCTAGGAGCCCTGGCACCCGGTGTCAACGGCACCGGGCCCAGGGCCCGTCGGGTCGTCCGGATCAGCGCACCAGCAGGTCGAGCAGGCGTTCCACCTCGGCCTCCGGATCCGCCGTCAGCCCGGTGTGCACCGGGCCGGGCTGCACCACCGTGCTGCGGGGCGCGATCAGCCAGCGGAACCGGCGCCCCGCGTCGTCGCCCGCCGCCTGGCCGGCCTGCTCACCGCCGGTGCACACGCCCTCGACGCCGTGCAGGGCGGCCCGTACGCCGACCACGTCGGCCCCCGGGTCGAGCGCGAGGAGCTTGGCCTCGTCCAGATGGGTCCGGGCGGCGACGTACGAGCGCGCCCGGCAGTAGACGATCACACCGGCGTTGAAGCACTCGCCGCGCTCCACCCGGGGCACCACGCGCACCAACGCGTATTCGAAGACGTCCCGCTCGGTCACTCGTCGTCGCTCTTCTGCTCGGTCTTGTCGTCGTTCTCGTTCTTGCCGGGCCGGGGAGGAAGGCGCTCGGCGAGCCAGCCCGGCGGACCGGACCGGGGCCTGACCTCAGCCTCCATGGTGATCCTCTCGTGGATCGTGGCCGCGCGCGCCAGCAGCGCCTCCACATAGGCGCGTCGCACCGCGTCGGTGGAGTCGAAGCCGGGCTCGTCGACGAGCCACTCGTCGGGGACGTCCGCCGCGACCTCGGCGAGCAGCTCCCCGGTCACGAGCGGGGCCAGCTCCGCGGCGGCCGCCTCGATGTCCGGGCCGACGGGGGCCAGGACGTGGTCGGAGGCGTTGTACGGCTTGGCCGCGGCGGCCTCGGCGGTGGGCCAGTTGTGGTGCCAGATCATGGTGGCGCCGTGGTCGATGAGCCAGAGGTCCCCGTGCCAGACGAGCATGTTGGGGTTGCGCCAGGACCGGTCGACGTTGTTGACGAGGGCGTCGAACCAGACCACGCGCCCGGCCTCGGCGGGGTCGACCCGGTAGGCGAGCGGGTCGAAGCCGATCGACCCCGGCAGGTAGTCCATCCCCAGGTTCAGCCCGCCGCTTGCCTTGAGCAGCTCCTGGACCTCCTGGTCGGGCTCGCCGAGCCCGATGACGGGGTCGAGCTGCATCTGCACCAGCCGCGGGACCCTCAGGCCCAGCCGCTGGGCCAGGCGGCCGCAGATGACCTCCGCGACCAGGGTCTTGCGCCCCTGGCCGGCTCCGGTGAATTTCATGACGTAGGTACCGAGGTCGTCGGCCTCGACGATCCCCGGGAGCGAGCCGCCCTCACGCAAGGGCGTGACGTAGCGGGTCGCGATCACTTCGGACAGCATCCGCCCAGGCTATCCGCCTTGATCGTCGCGCCCTGCCGGATGGGGCGGAGAGGGCCTGCGCGGTCGGGCTCAGGTCATGGACCCGGATTGCATGGAGCCTGCTTCACCGGTGGACCACAGCGTGTGGGCCGGTGCGTCCGCTGCGGCCTGCCCGGTCGGGGGTGCGGGAGGGCTCACCGGCTCCTGGGCTCCCTGCGGGCCGGGTGCCGGGGACTCCGATGGCGGAGCGCCGATCAGGCCGCCGTCGCGGCGCAGGACGGCGTATCCGAGGCCGATGCCGAGGGCCACGGGCCATTCGAGGACGTCGACGGCTGCGAGCACACCGAGGCCCAGGTAGAGGGGAAGGCCCTTCTTGGCGGGCAGCACCTGGCGCGCCAAGGCGACAGGGACCATGGCCGCGTTGAGCGCACCGTCCGTGACCCGTTGGAAGGAGGGGACGGTCACGGTGAACGTGTGCTGTCTGCTGCTGTCCTGCTGCGGCTGGGCCGACTCGGTGCCGGCACTGTCAAAGGGAATGGCCACAGATCTCACCTCCGAGGCCGAAAGCGGGCAGAGGTCCCCTCTGGTCACCTTTCCCTTTCGGGGCGGAATAAGCAGATTCGACCTAGATTGATCCCGTTGTGCTTCGAGCCCCACAGCGCCCCAGGGAGCGACGCTTCATGCCCGAGACGGAGATGTCGTCGTCAGCCGGAGTGTTCTCGGGCCTGGCCGGATTCGCGGCGGCGGGGGCCCGGGCGGCCTGGGAAGCGGCACAGGGCCTTGCCGGATCCCCCCGCCGCGAGGTGTGGCGGCGGCCGGGGCGCTGCTACATCGAGGTCGCCGGCGTCCACGGCGCGAACGGCGAACGCGTGGCCCGCCGCATCGAACGCGCGCTGGAGGACCACCCAGGCGTGCTGTGGGCGCGGGTGAACGCGCCCATGGAACGCGTGGTGGTCGAGCTGGACTCGCCGCCCCCGCCCGAGAGGGAGCTGGTCGCCCTCGTGGCACGCGCGGAAGGGGACCATGCGGTCGAGGAGGCGGCCTTCGACGACTGGCGCCCGGAGCCGGACCATCCGTCCGTGGGCCCTCCCTTCGCCTGGCTTCCCGCCATGGCGGCGGACACCGTCGGCCTGGCCATCGCCACCGTACGCAGGATCGCACCCTGGTTCGGCCTGCCCCCGGAAGTCGCCGCGGTCATCGATGCCGTCCATGTGCATCCGCGGCTGCGGCACCTGGTCGAGGACGTCGGCGGTGCGCAGCGGGCCGAGTCGGCGCTGTCCGTGGCGGCTGCGCTGGTCCAGGGCGTGGCCACGGGCGGCGGCGGGATCGGCCTGGACCTGTTGCTGCGGGTGGCGGCGTGGCGCGAGGCGAGCGCCGAACGCGGCGCCTGGCGCGAGGCCGAAGCCGCCCTGGTGCGCTCCCCGGAGGAGGCGTCCGCGCGGGCGGTAGCGGCGGAACGGGCGGGTCCGGTGCCCCGGGACGGAGCGGACCGCTTCGCCGAATGGTCGATGGCTTCCGGCGTCGGCGTGGCGGCGGCCGCGCTCCCCTTCGCGGGACTGCGCCGGGCGTTCGCGGTCGCCGTCGCCTCGGTGCCCAAGGCCCCGAGGGCCGGCCGCGAGGGCTTCGCCGTCACCCTCGGCCGGCATCTGGCGGAGCGCGGCGTGGTCACGATGGACCGCAGCGTCCTGCGCCGGCTCGGCCAGGTCGACACGATCCTCCTGGAGGAGGATGCCCTGCGGGGCGACCGCTACGAGCCGGTCGACCTGAGCGTGTCGGAGGGCGCCGACGCCCAGGAGGTGTCCGAACACCTCTTCGCCCTCTACGATCCGGACGCTCCGCTGGCCTCCCGGCGCGAGGGGGACTGGGTCCTCGCTCCCCTGGAGGAACTGGACCTCGACGCTCACGGGGCGCAGTCCGAGGCGGTGGAGGGGATGCGGCGCCACGGGGCCGAGAGGATGCTCGGCCTGGCCCGCGGGCGCCGCCTCCAGGCCGTCGCGGGCCTCGCCACCCCGTCCGCCCCGGGCGCCGAGGCCGTCGCCGCGGCAGCCCGGCGGGCCGGGGCGCGCATCGTCGTGGCCACCGCACGTGCGGACGCCCGCATTCCGTACGCCGACGCCGTGGTGCCCGCGGGCGAGGGGCTGGTCGGCGCGCTGCGGGCGCTCCAGGCCGAGGGCTCCGTCGTTCTGCTGCTGTCCGGCAACCGCCAGGCCCTGGCCGAGGCCGATTGCGCGATCGGCGTCCACCTGGAGGAGGAGTTCACCCCCTGGGGTGCTCATCTGCTGGTCGGCCGGGACCTCGAAGCGGCCGCGATCGTGGTCGATGCCGTCGCGTCCGCGTCCGTCGTGGACCGCGACAGCCACCTGCTCTCCGCGGGCGGCAGCGGTGTGGGTGCCGTCGCGGCCCTCCAGTCACCCCCGTGGCGGGCGACGGCGCGTGTGCTGGCGACGAACAACGTGGCCGGCGTCGTCGCGATGGGCCTCGGCGTCTGGCGCGCCCGGCAGTTGCTGGCCCGCCCCCTCGCCCCACCGGTGACCACCACCCCCTGGCACCTGATGCCCGCCGACCGCGTCCTGCAGAGGCTCGGGAGCCGCCCGGAAGGGCTCTCGGCCCAGGAGGCCGGCGCCCGTGCGGACAGGGCGGCCGTCGGCGCGCCGGGGCCGCTGACCCTTCCGCACGCCTTCGTCGAGGAGCTCTCCAATCCGCTCACGCCGGTCCTCGCGGTCGGCGGCGCGCTGGCGGCGGCCGTGGGCTCCCGTACCGACGCCGCCCTGGTCGCTGCGATCACCGGCCTGTCCGCGCTGGTCGGCGGCTTCCAGCGGGTGCGGACGGACCGGGCCCTGGCGGAGCTGTTCGCCCGCTCCGCGGTCGGCGCCCGCGTCCGCAGGGCCGGTCGTGAGCGGCTGGTGGCCGCCGGCGAACTGGTGGCCGGTGACGTCGTGGTCCTCCGTCCCGAGGACGTGGTCCCCGCCGACTGCCGGCTGCTGGAGTGCGACGGCCTGGAGGTGGAGGAGTCGTCGCTCACCGGTGAGTCCCTCCCGGTCTCCAAGGACCCGGCGCCCGTGGTCGCCCCGCACCTCCAGGGCCGCACCTCGATGCTCTACGAGGGCACCAGCGTGTCGGCCGGGCGCGGCGTCGCGGTCGTCGTCGCGACCGGCCAGGCCACCGAGGCCGGCCGGAGTCTGGCCACGGCCCGCCAGTCCGCGCCGGAGACCGGTGTGGAGTCCCGGCTCTCCTTCCTCACCCGCTCCAGCATCCCCATCGCCCTCGGCTCCGCCCTCGCCGTGACCCTGTCCGGCCTCCTGCACGGCCGGCCCGTCACCGAGAACCTCGCCTCCGCCGTGAACCTCGCCGTCGCCTCCGTACCCGAGGGGCTGCCGTTCCTGGTGAACGCCGCCCAGCTGGCGGCCGCCCGCCGGCTGGCCGACGTGGGCGCGCTGGTCCGCAACCCCCGGACCATCGAGGCCCTCGGGCGTGCGGACGTGCTGTGCTTCGACAAGACCGGCACGCTCACCGAGGGCGCCCTGCGCCTCTCCGAGGTCGACGACGGCGAGAGCACCGCGTCCGTGGACCGGCTCGGCCGCCGGCACAAGGAGGTGCTGGCCGCAGCGCTGCGCGCCACCCCGGCCGCCCGCCAGGCCGAGGCGATGGCCCACCAGACCGACCATGCGGTCCTCGACGGCGCGCGGCGGGCCCGGGTCGACGCACGCACCGGAGCCGCCCGCTGGCGCCGCACGGACACCCTGCCCTTCGAACCGGCGCGGGCCTATCACGCCACTGCCGGCCAGACCTCCGGCGGCCTCCTGCTGAGCGTGAAGGGCGCACCCGAGAACGTCATCGCCCGTTGTGCCCGCCGGCGTTCCCCGCACGGCGGGGCCACGGTGCTGGACGACGCCGCCCGGGCGGAGCTGGCCGAGGCGGCCGAGGAACTCGCCGCCGCGGGCCGCCGGGTGCTGGCCGTGGCCGAACGCCGGATGCGCGATGACGAGGACCTGACCGACGAGACCGTGGGCGACTTGGCCCTCCTCGGCTTCGTCACCCTCGCCGACCCCCTGCGCACCAGTGCCGCACCGGCCACCGCCCGCCTCCGGGCGGCAGGCGTGCACACCGTCATGCTCACCGGCGACCACCCCGCGACCGCCGACGCCATCGCCTCCGCCCTCGGTGACACGGGCGAGGGGCTCGTCGTCCGCACCGGCCCCGAACTCGACGAACTGGACGACGACGCCTTGGACGCGCTGCTGCCCACTGTGGACGTCATCGCCCGCTGCAGCCCCGCCCACAAGGTCCGCATCGTCCAGGCGTACCAACGCATCGGGCATGTCGTGGCCATGACCGGTGACGGCGCCAACGACGCCCCCGCGATCCGGCTCGCGGACGTCGGCATCGCGCTCGGCCGGCGGGGTACGCCCGCGGCGACCGCCGCCGCCGACCTCGTCGTCACCGACGACCGGCTCGAGACCATCGTCTTCGCCCTCACCGAGGGCCGGGCCATGTGGGCCTCGGTCCGCGCCGCCCTCGCCATCCTCATCGGCGGCAACCTCGGCGAGGTCACCTTCAGCGTCCTGGCCTCCGCCGTCACCGGCACGACGCCCCTCAACGCCCGCCAGATCATGCTCGTCAACCTGCTCACCGACCTCGCCCCCTCGCTGGCCATCGCCATGCGGGAACCTTCCGGGCAGACCGGCGAACGCCTTCTCGAAGAGGGCCCGCACGCCTCGTTGAGCACCACCCTCACCCGCGACATGCTGCACCGCGGCGCGGTGACCGCCACCGGCGCCGGGCTGGCCTGGACGGCGGCCCGCATGACCGGCAGCGCGAGGCGGGCCGGGACCGTGGCCCTGGCCGCCGTGGTCGGCACCCAGCTCGTCCAGACCCTCACCACCGGCGGGCCGGACCGCAACGTGCTCGTCGCCGGCCTCGGCTCGGCCGCCGTGCTGGCCGCGATCATCCAGATCCCGGGCGTCAGCCACTTCTTCGGCTGCACACCGCTGGGCCCCTTCGGCTGGGGAATCGCCCTCGGCTCGATCGCCGCCGCGGTCGCCCTGGGCTACCTCTGGACGGTGGCGAAGGCCCGTACCGCCGGCTGAGCGGGCCTCCTCACCCGGCCGGCGCAGCGAGGGCAGGGCACCCCGTACGGTGCCGTGCCCGTGGCGGGGCGGCCGGGCGGCAGGACGGCCACGTCGTCCTGCGGCGAGCCGGGCCAGCGAGGTGTCGATGTCCTCGATGCGGCGTTCCACGACGCCGTCGGTGTAGAGCAGCAGCGTCTGGCCCGGCGTGAACGGCCGGGCCAGAGCCTCGTACCCGCCCATGGCTGTGCCCCGCGGCGGCCCGACGGGGGTCGCCCGAGCCGTCCCGGCCGAAGACCGCGGGCGGCAGGTGTCCGGCGCTGACGTACAGGGTCGGCCCGCGGGCGGGATCGACCCGTACGAGCAGGCAGGTCGCGGGCCTGCGCCCCCTTCGGACGACACGGTGTCCGGTCGGCGCAGCACCCGCTGGGGCGCGAGGTCCGGCCGGCCAGCACGGTCTTCTCGCTCGCCGCCAGGTGCCGCGCGTAGCCGATGTGCAGGGCCGCCAGCCATGCCGCGAAGTGTGCGGCGGCCAACTCGTCGTCGCTGAAGTCCCGGCCGGAGCGCGCGATGAGGAGGTCGCCGTACGCCTCGCCCCGGCCGACCAGGGGCACCGAGACGAGGTGGGTGCGCGTGTGTCCGACGCGTGCGGTCCGTCCGTACGGGGTGGCCCCCGTGCAGCGCCCGGACCACGGGCGCAGCCCCGGCGACGGGCCCGTCCAGGAGCTCTGCGGAGCCTGCCACGGCCACCCGGTCCCGGCGGCCGCCCCGGCCCGTCAGCTGCGCCGTCGTGCAAGGCAGCCGACCGGGCCCGATCAGGGCAGGGTCCAGATCCGAGTCGTCATGACGTAGAAGACGGCGACCCAGAACACCGTCACCGCGGCGACGAGGCCGAGGCCGATCCTGTTGCTCCTCGCCGGCGGTTCGTCCGGCTGCGGTCGCAGCCACCGCTTCAGCAGCGGGTTCACGTAGTAGGGCATGGTGAGGAAGGTCATGAGGAGGCTGGAGAGCAGGTTGCCGACCAGCATCCCGAGCCAGAACGGCATGTGCAGCGGCGACAGGGCGAGCGTCAGGAACACGACGGTCGGGTACAGGCCGACCCACACGGCGATGGCGGTCTTCATCTCGGAGGGCGCCGGCGCCGCCGTGCCGTCCTCCTCGAAGGCGAACCAGCTGCCGAACGAGTTGTCGATCGTGCTCAGCTTGAAGTCGCTGAACTCCCGTCCCTCGGCCAGTACTTCCTGCCGCTGGGGCGAGGTCAGCCAGGCGTCGAGGTGCTGGGCGCTGTCGAACCGGTACATCGTGGTCCATTCGTCCTGGAGCCCCTCGATCGGCCGGAACATCTCGGTTCCGCGGAAGCCCTCGAACTTGCTCTCCGCTTCGCTCATCCGGCGCTGCCACGCGAGGAACTCGTCCACGCGGTCCGGGTGGACGCGGTGGGTGATCACCACGGTCACGAGCGGATCAGGGGTCTTGGTGTGGCCGCCGGTGAGGACCCGCTGGGTCCCCGGGCCGTCGAGGTAGGTGTCGCCGACCTCCAGCAGCTTCTGCCTGGTCGCGCTGTTGATCCACGCCTGGAGGTGGGGTATCGAGTCGAACCGGTAGACGATGACCCATTCGGGCTGCAGGGCGGTCGGCCGGGTGACCTCGACTCCGAGGTACCCGGGGTAGCCGGCCGCAGCCGCGTTGACCTCGTCCTGCCAGGCCTCGTAGTCGTGCTCCCGGCCCGGCAGGACCCTCTGGCCGATGATGGCCGTCGCCGTGGCGTCGTCGTGCCTGTCGGTGTCCATGGCTCAGGCCTTCGAAACGTGCTGCTTCTCGCCCAGCCGGCTGTAGATCCGTTCGGGAGTCAAGGGCAGCGCACGGTAGCGAATGCCCGTGGCGTCGTGGAGCGCGTTCGCCAGGGCGGGGGCCACCGGGTTGATGCTGCACTCCGCCATCCCCTTCGCCCGCAGGGGGCCGACGGAGTCCGCCGAGTCCACGAGGAGCACCTCGGTGCGGGGGACGTCTGCGTAAGTGGGGATGCGGTAGTTGCGGAAGTTCGGGTTGACCACGGCTCCGTCCGCGTCGAGGAGGAAGTTCTCGGTCAGCGCGAAGCCGATGCCCTGGGCGACGGCGCCCTCCACCTGTCCCCGGACCTGTTGGGGGTTGATGACCACGCCGGCGTCGGTCGCCTGGACGCTGTACAGGATGCGGATCTCCCCCGTCACCCGGTGGACCGCGATCCGGAACCCCTGGGTGTTGGAGGTGACGCTGCGGGGCGAGCCGTAGGCCTTGCGGGCGGCGGTGAACCGGATGCCGCGCGCTCGGGCCAGGGCCACGAGCTCGGCCAGGCTCACGCGCCGGTCGCCGCAGGTGACGCCGTCGTCGTCCATGGAGCACATCACGAGGTGGACGCCCGTGTGGGCGGCCGCGAACTCCAGGATGCGGTCGCGTACGGCGTTGGACGCCCGCAGCACCGCGTTGCCCGACACGAACAGACCCGCGCTCGCGAAGGCGCCGGTGTCGAATCCGGTGCGGTCGGTGTCGGATTGCACCAGGCGGATCCGGGAGGGGGTGGTGCCGAGTTGGCCGGCCGCGATCTGGACGTGGGCGGTGGAGGTGCCCTCGCCGAACTCGGCCGTCCCGACGGCAACTTCGTAGACGAGGTCGTCGCCGAGCGTGACCCAGGCCTCGGAGATGTGCTCGGTCGGGGGCGCGGTCTCGTGCAGGGAGCTCGCGACGCCGGACCCGATGAGCCAGCCGGGGCCGAGGTTCGGCTCCGGCGCCGGCCGGGCCATGGCCCGGTCCACCAGGTCGATGCACTTCGCCAGTCCGTCCTCGGTGAACGTCACGTCGTCCGGGCCGTCGTGCAGGGCGACGAGGGGGTCACCGGGCCGCACGATGTTGCGCCGCCGCAGTTCGAGCGGGTCCATGTGCAGGGCGAGGGCGAGCTCGTGCATCGCGGACTCCATGGCGAACGCCGGCTGCGTCATGCCGTAACCGCGCAGCGCCCCGCTGGGCACGGTGTTGGTGTAGACCGAGTACGCGTCGTACTTCTTGTTGGGGCAGCGGTAGATCATGACGGCGGCGCCGCCCGCGTACAGCGTTTCGCCGCCGTGGTTGCCGTAGGCGCCGGTGTTCGACACGTTGCGGACCTGGACGGCCGTGAGCGTGCCGTCCGCCTTGGCACCCAGCTTGACCGTCAGGCTCATCGGGTGCCGCGGCGAGGCGGTGGTGAACTCCTCCTCGCGGGTGTACTCGAAGCAGACGGGCCGCCCGGTGTCCAACGTGGCGAGCGCGACCAGGTCCTCCGAGATCACTTCCTGTTTGCCGCCGAAGCCGCCGCCCACCCGCTTGCAGAACACGCGCAGCTGGTCGGGGCGCAGCGCGAACAGATAGCTCAGCTTGACCTTCGCGATCGAAGGCGACTGGGAGCTGGTGCGGACGTTCAGCCGCCCGTCCTCCATCCATGCGATCGAGCCGTGCGTCTCCAGGTGCGCGTGCTGCACGCGTGGTGAGGAGTACGTGCCCTCGTGGATCACGTCGGCTTCGGCGAACCCCGCCTCGACGTCCCCGATGTGCGAATGGAGTTCGAGCAGGATGTTGCGGACGGGATCGCGGACGAACGGATCGGGCGTTCCGTGGATCTGCGGAGCCCCCTCGGCCATGGCCTCCTCGGGGTCGAACACCGCCGGCAGCCGCTCGTACTCGACGACCACCTTGCGGCAGCCCTCCTCCGCCGCGCCGGGGGTGTCGGCCAGCACCGCGACGACGCGCTGGCCCACGAAGCGGACCGTGTCGTCGAGGATGTAGGTGTCGTCGGGATCGACCAGGTGGTCGGTGTGGATGGCCGTGGTGAAGCGCCTGCGCGGCACGTCCTGCCAGGTGTAGACGCGGTGCACACCGGGCACCGCGAGCGCGGCGGTCTTGTCGATCGCGAGGATGCGGGCGTGCGCGTGGGGTGAGTGCACCACCTTGAGGTGCAGCATTCCCTCCATCCGGGTGTCCATCGTGAACTCGGCCCGGCCGGTCACCACGTCGTTGGCCGCGGGTGCGCCGACGCTCGTCCCGACGGCCTTTCCCGGCTTGGCCGTCTCAACGCCGACGACGCCCTTCACCGCGTCCTCGACGGCCCGGTAGCCGGTGCAGCGGCAGAGGTTGCCCTTGAGCGCCCGGGGCAGGTCCGCCTTCTGGGCCTCGGTGAAGGCCGCCGAGGTCATGATCATCCCTGCGGTGCAGAAGCCGCACTGGAATCCGGGCGCGTCGCGGAACCGGCGCTGCATCGGATGGAGGCTGCCCGGCGAGCCGAGACCCTCGATGGTGGTCACCTCGTGGCCCTCGGCACGGAAGGCGGGGGTGATGCAGCTGTGGACGGGACTGCCGTCCAGCCACACCGTGCAGGCACCGCAGTCGCCGGCGTCGCAGCCCTTCTTGACGCCGTGGTGGCCGAGCGCGCGCAGGAAGGTGCGCAGGCACTGGCCCGGCTCCGGCTCCCGGTCGAAGGCCTTGCCGTTGACGTTGTACGTCATGACGGGTTCCCGTCGTTGAGTTCGCGGCGGATCTCTTCGACGAAGTGCTTCGTCAGATGGCGGCGGTGGTCGGGGGTCCCGTTGGGATCCGCGAACCAGACGTCGCCGGGAATGGCGTCGATGCTCTGCTGCAGGCCGGGGGCGTCGGGCATGGTGTCGAAGGCCATGCGCACCGGTCGCGTGGTGCCGGCCGTGACGGTGAGCAGCAGGTCGTTCGCGCCGGGGGTGCGCGTACCGACGATGAAGACGGTCGAACGGCCGAGGTGGGTGAGCGTGAAGCGGCGGTGGGCGGCGCGCTTCCTGAGGGCGCTCGCCGGGATGCGGACGCGTCGCAGGACCTCGCCGGGGGTGAGGATGTTCCGGTGGTCGCCGGTCACGAAGTCGAGGGCGTCCACGGTGCGCCGGGAACCGTCCGGCGCCCAGAGTTCGTAGGTGGCCTCCAGTGCCACCGTCAGCGTGATCATGGGGCCTGCCGGCAGCGACATGCAGATGTTCCCGCCGACGGTCGCCGCGTTCCAGACCTTGAACGAGGACAGGAAGGCCTCGCAGCTGGTGGCGAGCAGCGGGCCCGCGGTCCAGTCCTCCGGACACGCGAAGGCGTACAGGTCGCGGATGGTGCACGTGGCGCCGATCTCGAGGCCCGTGTCGCTCGGGACGAGGGGATCCCAGCGCAGTGCGGTCAGATCGATCAGACGGCGCAGGTCGGGCTGGTCCGCGGAGAACAGCCAGGTTCCGCCCGCCAGCCAGGCGTCGCCCTCGCGCCAGTCGGCGGCCGGCCGCTCGGAGGGCCGCCGGACGACTTCGGTGATGGTGTTGAGGTCCACGGGGACCGACCTCCCTCAAGACGAACGCGGTGCGACCGAGGGGCGGCCTGGCGACTGCCGTTCCAGTCTAGAGAGGGGAGCCGGGCGACGCAGGGCGACCGGTACCCGAGGTCCCGGGCGCCTCACCGGCAACGGGCGGGCCGCCCTCACGCAGCGGTGTCACACAGCGCGGCGCGACCGCTTCGGACAGCATCCGCCCCCGAGGTCACCGCGCCCCACCCCACCGCCGTACGAGCGCCTCGGTGGTGGTCACCTCGGCAACCAGGGCCAGACAGTGGCGGACCACCTCGGCGGTGTAGGAGGCGGGCACCCCGGCGATGGCGTCGGCGGGGACCACGACGCGATAGCCGAGGTTGACTGCGTCGAAGACGGCGTTGGGGACGGCGACGTTGGCGGAGACGCCGGCGACGACGAGGGTGCGGATGCCGAGGTTGCGCAGCAGGGCGTCCACGTCGGTGCCGGCGATCGGCGAGAGCCCGTGCAGCCTGCGGACGACCAGGTCCTGTGGTGCCACTTCGACGGGTGCGGCCACCTGCACCGCGGGGCTCCCGGACAGCTGGCGCACGGGCAGCCGCCCGGCGGCCCGGAACAGCCGGGCGTTGGCGTTGGCCCCGAGCCCGTCGGGCCGCCGCTCGGCCACCGCGTGCAGCACCTGTACGCCGGCCCCGTGCGCGGCGTCGACCAGTGCGGCCACGCGCGCCAGCATCCCGGAGTCCCGGGCCTCCTTTGCGAGCTCGGGCAGGGCGCTCTCCTCGCCGACCACGCCGCTCTGGCACTCGACGGTGAGCAGTGCGGTCGTGGCGGGATCGGCATCGGGCTCCCGCAGCGGTCCGGATTGCGTCATGGCTCCCCCTGGCGCGGCAACGGCGGAGACCGCATGATTCCTGACACATAGTCAGATGTGAAGGGGCGTGGGACGGATGGACACGGCACGCGGGACCCAGCGGCGGGGCCGCCGCATCATGATGACGGACCAGGAGGTGGATGCCTTCCTGCGCGAGCAGCGCACCTGCCGGGTGGCCACCGTCTCCCCCGACGGCCGCCCCCACGTGGGCGCCCTGTGGTTCGCCTGGGACGGCCGCTCGCTGTGGCTGTACTCGATCACCCGCAGCCGCCGCTGGTCCGACCTGGTCGAGGACCCGCGGATCTCGGTGGTGGTGGACGCGGGCGAGGAGTACGGGGAACTGCGCGGGGTGGAACTGTCCGGCAGGGCGGTCTTCGTGGGCGAGGCCCCGCGCACGGGCGAGCCGTGCGCGGAGCTGGCGGAGGTCGAACGGCTCTTCCCGGCCAAGAACTTCGGGATCCCGGACATGCCGCACGACGGACGCCACGCCTGGATCCGCCTCACCCCGGAGTCGGTCGTCTCCTGGGACTTCCGCAAGCTCTAGTGGTAGGGCCGGGGAGGTACGCGTCAGAGGTCGGCGGCGACCTGTTCGAGGGCCTCGACGGCCGCCCGGATCGAGGGCCGCCGGTCGGCGTCCGCCCGCCAGACGACGTACACGTGCCGCCGGACCGCCTCGGCCACCGGCAGCAGCCGGACCCCGGGCGGCACCGGGCCGCGCCCGAGCCGGGGCGTCACGCAGACCCCGAGACCGGCCTCCACGAAGGCCAGCTGGGTGTGGTGCTCCTCGGCGATGTGGCGGACGCGCGGCTCGATGCCGATGCCGCGCAAGGTGAACACCAGCCACTCGTGGCAGAACTGGCCCTCGTTCCAGGAGATCCAGTCCTCGTCGGCGAACTCCGCGAGCGAGATCCGGGAGCGGTCGGCGAGCCGGTGGCCGGCCGGGACCGCGATGTCGCAGGAGTCGTCGAGCAGGTGGGCCCGCGCGAGCTCCGCCGGGACCGGCATCCGCTTGTTGTGCCAGTCGATGGCCAGGGCCAGGTCCAGGTCCCCGCGCACGACCGCCGCCATGCTCTCCTCGGGCTCCTGCTCCCGCACCAGGGGCCGCAGTTCGGGGTGGGCCCCGCCCAGCACGGTCAGGGTCTGGGGCAGCAGCCCGCGCATGGCGGTCGGGAAGGCCCCGATCCGCAGCTCGCCGATGGCGCAGCCGCGCCGGGCCTCGACATCGGCCTGGGCCAGCTCCACCTGGGAGATGATCCGGGCCGCGTGGTCGGCGAGGAGCCGCCCGGCGTCCGTGAGGCGGACCCCGCGGCCGTTCTTGGCCAGCAGCGGCTGGCCGACCTCCCGCTCCAGCTTGGCCATCTGCTGGGACACCGCGGAGGTGGTGACGTGGAGCCCGTCGGCCGCGCCGCTGACCGAGCCGTGGCGGGCGAGGGCGTCGAGGGTGCGCAGGCGCTCCAGGTTCAACATGTAAGCAATGCTACGCGGTGGAGCCAAAAGAGTCTCGCTTGTCCTACGTAGTTGCGCCGGGGAGAGTACTCCTCATGAGCACACCCACCACTGCGCGCCGCCTGCTCGGGAAGACCTCGGCCCTCTCCCCCACCGCCCGTCCCGCCCGCACCGCCCGTGTGGACTGGAGGCTGCGGTTCGCCCTGCTGTCGGTGGTGTGGGGCTTCAGCTTCCTGTTCATCAAGCTGGGCACGCAGGCGTACGCGCCCTTCCAGGTCGCCCTCGGCCGCGTCTTCTTCGGCGCGCTGGCCCTGCTCGCCGTGCTCCTGGTCCGCCGCGAGCCTCTCCCCCGCGGCCGCCGTACGTGGGCCCACCTCACCGTGGCGGCGCTCCTGCTGAACACCGCCCCCTTCGCCCTCTTCTCGTACGCCGAGCTCAGCATCCCCTCGAGCCTCGCCGGCATCTGCAACGCCACCTCCCCGCTGTGGGGCATGGCGCTGTCGCTGGTGGCGCTGTCCGAGGACCGCCCGACGCGGCGCCGCTTCGCGGGCCTGGGCCTGGGCTTCCTCGGTGTGCTGACCGTCCTCGGCGCCTGGCAGGGCTTCGCGGGCATCGACGCCACGGGCACCGCCCTGGCCCTGCTGGCCTCGCTCTGCTACCCGATCGGCTGGATCTACGTCCGGCGCACGCTGGCCTCGGTGCCGGGCTCGCCGGTGGCGCTGACCGGGGCGCAGCTGATGGCCTCCACGGTCCAGCTGCTGCTGCTCAGCTCCCTGTTCACGGCGGCGCCCGCCTCGTTCCCGCTGTGGCCGACGCTGTCGGTGGTCGCGCTGGGCGCCCTGGGCACGGGCATGGCCCTGCAGATGCAGTACGGGCTCGTGGCGGAGAT
This sequence comes from Streptomyces sp. NPDC046876, assembly GCF_040645035.1. Taxonomy (NCBI): domain Bacteria; kingdom Bacillati; phylum Actinomycetota; class Actinomycetes; order Kitasatosporales; family Streptomycetaceae; genus Streptomyces; species Streptomyces sp. NPDC046876. The sequence goes on from NZ_JBEYXK010000080.1 coordinate 20,166, forward strand.
CGGCCCGACCACGGCCCAGATGGTCACGTACTTCATCCCGGTCGTCGCCACCACGGCGGGCGTGGTCCTGCTCGGCGAGCAGCTCCACTGGAACACCCCGGTGGGCGCGGCCGTCATCCTGGCCGGCGCAGCCCTCACCCAGACCCGCACCCGCCCCCGCGCCACCACCAGCACCAGCACCAGCACCAGCACCAGCACCAGCACCAGCACCAGCACCAGCACCACCTGACCGGCTCGCGGCCGCCCCGCCTCCGGATCCGACCCGCCCCGGCCGCACGGGGCGGGTCTTCGGACACCTGCGGCGACTGCGGCGGTCAGCCGAAGCGGCTGCCGGGGGACGGGCGGACCGCGGCCGCCAGGGCGTCGGCGAGCTCCACCACCTGTTCCGGGTGCAGCCGGGACACGGAGAGCCGTACCGCCGGCGGCGATTCCAGGCGGAACCGGCCCCCGGGGGCCACGACCCAGCCGGCGGCCAGCATCCGGGCCACCACCGCCGTCTCGTCCGCGACCGGCACCCACACGTTCATCCCGCTGACCCCGTGCGCGGGCACGCCCCGCTCGCGCAGCGCGGCCACCAGCGCGTCCCGCCGCTCCCCGTACGAGCGGGCCACCGCGGCGTGGTCGACCGCGCCGGAAGTCCACAGCTCGATCACCGCGTACTGCAGCAACCGGCTCACCCAGCCCGGGCCGAGGCGCTGGCGCCCGCGGACCCGGTCCATCGTGACCTCGTCGCCGGTCAGCACCGCCAGCCGCAGGTCCGGCCCGTACGCCTTCGCCGTCGAGCGGCTCAGGGCCCAGTGGCGGGTCACGCCGACGAGGGGGTGCAGGGGGACGTCCACGATGCCGTGCCCGTGGTCGTCCTCGATCAGCAGCACCTGCGGATGCCGGGCGAGCACGGCCCTCAGCTCCCGGGCCCGTGCGGCGCTGACGGCCGCCCCGGTCGGGTTCTGCGCCCGCGCGGTCACCACCACCGCCCGCGCCCCGTCCGCGAGCACCCGCTCCACCGCCTCGACGCGCGGCCCCTCGTCGTCCAGGGCCATCGGCAGCACGCGCAGCCCGAGCGCCGGCACGAGGTCCAGCACGCTGCCCCAGCCCGGGTCCTCGACCGCCACCGCGTCCCCGGGGCGCAGGTGCGCCGACAGCACCCGCTCGATGCCGTCGAGGGCACCCGAGGTGAGCGCCACCGGCCCGGCCGGCACCCCGGCGGCGGCGAAGTCGGCCCGGGCGAGCCGCTCCAGCTCGGGCACGACCGGGTCCCGCCCGTACAGGGTCGGCTCGGCCGCGTACCGCCGGGCCGCCGCGGCGAGGGGCGCCTCGAGGGAGGGCAGCAGCGAGACGTCCGGGTTGCCCTCCTGGACGTCGCGCATGCCCGACGGCACTTCCATGCGCATCGCGTCGCGCGGTGTGGTGGCCGGGCGCGAGCGCACCCGGCTGCCGCGCCGGCCGTCGGTCTCGATGACCCCGCGCTCGCGCAGCGTCCGGTAGGCGGCGGCGACGGTGTTGGGGTTGACGCCCAGCACCCCCGCGAGCTCCCGCATGGGCGGCAGCAGCGTCCCGGGCACGAGCGCCCCCGAGGCCACGCCCGCTTCGACACTGGCCGCGATATCCGATGCGCGGCGACCTTCGATCCGATACTCTCCTAGCACAAACAACATTATGCACTAGTGCAATGGAGTTCGCACCATGACCGCCACGCCCGAGACGACCGAGACGACCGAAGCGCACGAAGCAGCCGACGGCGGCTACGCGCCCACCGACCGCACCGTCCCGAGCCGCTCCCGCGAGCGGGCGCGCTACGACCGCGAGACGGTCCACGCGATACTCGACCAGGCCTACGTCTGCCACCTCGGCTTCGTCCGCGACGGCGCCCCGGTGGTCCTGCCCACCCTGTACGGCCGGGTGGGCGAGACCCTCTACCTGCACGGCTCGACGGGCTCCCGCCCGCTGCTCGCCGCCGGCAAGGCCGACCCGGGGCTCCCGGTCTGCGTGACCGTCACGCACGTCGACGGCCTGGTGCTGGCCCGCTCGGCCTTCCACCACTCGATCAACTACCGCTCGGTGGTCGTGCACGGCACCGCCTACCAGGTGACCGACGAGGACGAGCGCCGGATGGCCCTGGACGCCCTCGTCGACCACGTGGTCCCGGGCCGCTCGGCGGACTCCCGGCCCGCCAACGCCAAGGAGCTCGCCGCCACCGCGGTGATCCGCCTGGACCTGGCCGAGGTCTCGGCGAAGATCCGTACCGGCGGCCCGAACGACGAGCCCGAGGACATGGACCTGCCGTACTGGTCGGGCGTGGTCCCGGTCGCGCCGGTGCACGGCACCCCCGTCCCGGCCGACGACCTGGCCCCCGGGATCGCCGCCCCGGACTACCTCGCGGCGCTCTGAACCGGCACGGCGGCAGGCCTCGGCCCGGGCCTGCCGTCCGCCGGCCGCCGCGCCTCGGCTGCGATCAGCGCAGCCACCGCGGTCAGCAGCAGTACGGTGCCCAGCACCACCGCGCCGGTCAGCCGCTCCCCCAGCACCAGTACGGCGATCACCGCCGCGCTGACCGGCTCGATCAGCATGATCACCGACACGGTCGCGGCCCGCACGACCGCGGCCCCGGTGAAGTAGAGGGCGTACGCGAGGGCCGTCGGCACGGTGGCGACGTACCCCAGCAGCCACAGCACCCGCCCCACCTCGGCGGTGTGCGGCCACAGCCCCTCCGCCGCGGCGAGCGGCAGCAGGCACAGCGCACCGACCCCGGCCGACCAGGCGGTGGTGACCAGGGGATCGCCGCCGGCCCCGCGCCGCCCCAGCAGGCGGGCCCGCAGGGTCATCCCCGCGTACCCGGCGGCCGAGAGCAGCGCCCAGCCGACGCCCAGCGGCCGGACCTCGCCGCCGCCGCTGCCCAGGACGAGGACGGCCAGTCCGGCCAGCGCCCCGGCGACGGCGGCCGCGCCCCCGCGGCCGAGCCGCTCGCCCATCCAGTGGCGGGCCCCGAGGGCGATGAGCACGGGCCCGGCGCCGAGGGTGACGACGGTGGCGACGGCGAGGCCGGTCTCGCGCACGGCGGCGAAGTACGCGGCCTGGAAGACGGTGAAGAGCAGCCCGGTGCCGATGAGCGAGGCCACCGACGGGCGGGCGGCGCGGGCGGCGCCGGCCGCGCCCCGGCGGGGCCTGCGGCGTACGGCGAGCACGCCGAGCAGCACCGCCAGGCCGCCGGCGCACCGCCAGAAGGTCAGGGAGAGCGGTCCGAGGTCACTGGCCAGGAACAGCAGGGAGGCTGCCGCCCCGGCGGTGCCCCAGGCGGCGCCGGCGACGACGAGGTACAGGAGGGAACGCCCGGAAGCGGGCGAGGAATGCGACACGTGTGTTCTCCGCGCATGCGTGAAGGATGAGGAAGAGAAGGTCATCGCTTCGCGGGCAGCGCCGACCGACCCGGGACCACCCGGGTCGGTCTCTCGTCTGGCCGAGGGCGGCCCGCGCTAGGCGGCGGGCGGCGGAAGCACGGTCGAATGCATGGTTCGCACCCTATGCGGTGGTCGGCGCGCGGTCCAGCGCAGCCGGATCGGACCCTTCCGCTGCCGCGGGGGCCGACCGCGAGGACTGGGCGATGAAGGCCCCGCCCAGCACCAGCGCGCCGCCGACGACCTGCGGGGTCGAGAGGTGCTCGCCGAGCAGGACCCAGGCGAAGACGGTGGCCACGACCGCCTCCAGGCAGGCCACGACGCCCGCCACCTGCGGCGAGAGGCTGCGGACCGAGACCACCCCGGTCAGATACGCGAAAACGGTGGCGATCAGCACGACCCAGGCGAGCAGGAGGAGCGCGGGCACCTCGGTGGAGCCCATCAGGGCCCGGCCGGTCAGCACGTGCCAGTCGATCTCCCACGGCCGGGCGATCACCGTCATGACGAGCGCACCGACGATCATGCCGTACGCGATCACGCCGATCGGGTCGGGCGCGTCGTCCCCGTCGGCGCCCTGGTCCGCGAAGATGAAGTAGAAGGCCTGGCAGCAGGCGGCGCACAGGCCGAGGAGCACGCCGAGCGCGTCCAGGCTCAGCCCGGACCAGATTTCGACGACGCAGGCCAGCCCGACGACGGCCACCGCGGCGCCGGCCGCGGCCGCCCGCGTCACGGGCTTGCGCTGCACGAAGCGGATCCAGCCGAGCAGCAGCGCCGGGCCCAGGTACTCGAGCAGCAGGGCCACGCCGACCGGGATCCGCGACAGCGAGGCGAAGTAGAAGGCCTGCACGCCCGCGACGGCGACGATGCCGAACCCGGCGAGCAGCAGGGGTTTGCGCCGCAGCAGTCCGCGGTGACGCCAGGCCAGGGGCGAGAGCACCAGCGCCGCCCCGCCCACCCTGAGCCAGACCATGTGGAGCGGGTCGATACCCGCTTCGATCAGCGGCTTCGCCGCCACTCCGGAGCCGCCGAACGCGAACGCCGAGACCAGTGCGAGGACCAGTCCGGAGTTCTTCCCTGTCGCTTGCATCCGGCCATCATGTCAGGGCGGGTAAGGAGCGTCACGATCATGACACCTGTTGAGACGCACACAACACCCACTGCGACGGGCCGACCACTTCTGACAGGTCGTCAGTATTGAATGTTCCGCCCGCCGGGGCTACGTTCCGCCGCACGTACCCGACGGGAAGGGGTGGCCCCATGGCCGAAGTCACCGCGGAATCACGCATCGAGGCGTCCGCCGCGAAGCTCTGGGCCCAGCTGACGGACTGGGCGGCGTACGGCCAGTGGAGCATGACGCACACCGGCTTCCCGAAGGGCGGACCCGAGACCCTCGCGGTCGGCGTGACCTTCGAGGAGAACATGAAGATGATGGGCTTTCCCGCCGAGGTGCTGTGGACCGTCTCCGAGCTGGAGGAGGAGCGCCTCTTCGCCATCACGGGCAAGGGCCCGATGGGGGTCGCCGTCCTGACCCGCTACACCCTCGTCCCCGACGGCGACGCGACCACCGTCCGCATCGACGGGGAGTTCACGGGCGCGGCCGTCTCCCTCATGGCGGGCAAGCTGAAGGACTCCGCCACCGCCGCCCTGAACGAGTCGCTGCGCAAGCTGGCCGGCCTGGTCACCGCCTGACCCGCCGCCCCCCACCGCGTACGCGAGCGCGCCCCGCGAGAGGACTCGCGGGGCGCGCTGCGTCGTGGCGCATGGGACCGGACGGGCTCAGTGCTCGTCGGCCAGGATCAGGTAGAGCTTCTTGCGGGCGTCGTTGATGACCGCGAGGGCCTTCTCGCGCTGCTCGGCGGTGCCGGTCTTGAAGACCTGTCCGAAGGCCTCCATCAGGCCGACGCCGGCCGTCCGGACCTCGTGCATCGCCTCGAAGTCGAAGCCGCGCCCGGCCGCGGCCCAGGGGGCCTCGGACCCGGACTCGGCCTCGGTACGGCCGGCGTCGGTGAGCGTGAACAGCTTCTTGCCGCCCTCGCTCTCGCTCGCGATGAGCCCCTCGTCCTCGAGCAGCTGGAGGGTCGGGTAGACCGAGCCGGGGCTGGGCTTCCAGGCCCCGCCACTGCGCTCGCCGATCTCCTGGATCATCTCGTAGCCGTGCATCGGCCGGTCCTTCAGCAGCGCCAGGATGGAGGCGCGCACGTCGCCGCGCCGGGCCCGGCCGCGCGGTCCGCCGCGGCCGCCGCGCCCGCCGAAGGGGCCGGCGCCGAAGGGCGGTCCGAACGGGCCGAAGGCGGCGCGCCGTCCCGCGAACTCCTCCCGACGATCGGGCCCGCAGTGTCCGTGGCCCCGTCCGTGCTCGTGCCCGGTGCCGTTGCCGTGTCCGTGCTTTCCGCGTGAACGCATGGCTGCGCTCCTTTCGCCTTGGTGTCTTGTCGTGTCGCTGTTGCGATGCTTCAACTATCGCCGACCGTTCGCGATGCGTCAACGATATATCGGAAACTCATACCGAACACGTCCGTGACCAGGCCAGTCATCCCGAATTGGCCTTTGTTGACGATCAGATGCGCCCCTACGGTCGGGGGCATGCGCCTGAGAATCGTCGACGCCTTCACCGACCGGCCCTTCCGCGGCAACCCCGCCGGGGTCCTACTCCTGGAAGACGGCTTCCCCGCGGACACCTGGCTCCAGGAGGTCGCCGCCGAGGTCAACCTCTCCGAGACCGCCTTCGCCCATCCCCTGCCGCCCGGCGGGGACGCCGACTGGGCGCTGCGCTGGTTCACCCCGGCCGGCGAGGTCGACATGTGCGGCCACGCCACGCTCGCCACCGCGCACGTCCTCGCGTCGAACGGCCTGGCCGAGGGCCTGATCCGGTTCACCGCCCGGTGCGGCGTCCTCACCGCCGAGGCCGCGCCCGACGGGACCGTCACCCTGGACTTCCCCACCTCGTCCCTGACGCCGGTGGCCCCCGAGGCCGCCGTACGGGACGCACTCGGCGCCGAGATCAAGTCCGTCCACGACACGGCCGCCCACATCGGCGACCTGCTCGTGGAGCTGGCGGACGAGCGGACCGTGCGCGAGCTCACCCCCGACATCGCCGCCCTGCGCGGCTACGCCCGGCGCGGCGTCATCGTCACCGCGCCCGCCGAGGACCCCTCCCGCGGGTACGACTTCGTCTCGCGCGGCTTCTTCCCGGCCTTCGGGATCGACGAGGACCCCGTCACCGGCAGCGCCCACACCGCCCTCGCCCCGTTCTGGGCGCAGCGCCTGGGCCGCACGCAGCTGACCGGCCTGCAGGGCGGCGCCCGGACCGGGCTGGTACGGGTCACCCTGGCGGGCGAGCGCACCCTGCTGACGGGCGGCGCGGTCACGGTCATCGACGGCGAGCTCCTCGCCCGCCCCTGAGGCCCGGCCGCCGGCTACGGGGTGGGCAGCCAGCCCACCTTGCCGGCGAGCAGCGCGTACCCGCCGAAGGCCACGATGTCGAGCAGCGCGTGCGCCACGACCAGGGGTGCCACCCGGCCCCACCGGCGGTAGGCCAGCACGAAGACCGCGCCCATCACCATGTTGCCGACGAACCCGCCGATGCCCTGGTAGAGGTGGTAGGAGCCGCGCAGCACCGAGCTCGCGACCAGCGCCCCGACCGGGGACCAGCCCAGCCGGTCGAGCCGGCGCAGCAGGTAGGCCAGCACGATGACCTCCTCCACCACGGCGTTCTGCACCGCGGAGAGGATCAGCACCGGGAACTTCCACCACACGTCGGGCAGCGCCTCCGGCACCACCGTGAGGTTGAACCCGCTCGCCCGCGCCGCCAGGTAGAAGGCCAGCCCCGCGCTCCCGATCCCGGCGGCGACCAGGGCCCCGCGGCCGAGGTCCCAGCGGGGCCGGGTGAGGTCGAAGCCCAGGACCCGCAGCCCCGGGACGCCCTCGCGGGTGAGCAGGTGGGCGACCAGCAGCACGGGCACGAGCGCGGTGCAGATGCCGAACAGCTGCCAGGCGAGGTCCAGCCAGGGGCGGCCGGGGGCGGCGGAGCTGTTGAGCGTGGCGGCCTGGTCCTTCAGGCCGCCGGGCTTGGTCAGCGAGCCGATGAAGCTGATCAGCGAGGAGACGGCGCTCGCCCCCAGCGACAGGGCCAGCACCAGCAGCGTCTCGGCGCGCAGGACCCGCCGCTGCCCGTCCTCCTGCAACGACCCGACCACCGGCTCCGGCTGCGCCCGCACGTCCGACTCCCGTCCGCCCTCTGCGTTCCGACCACCCCATACTGCCTCGTCGCCGCGGCAGCGGGATCACCGGCCGGTGCCGGGCGCACGCCGGACCGGCACCGGGTGCACGCCGTACCGATGCCGGGTGCACGCCGTACCGATGCCGGATGCGCGCCGGACCGGTGCAGGGCGGACGCCGCCCCCGGGCGCCGGGGGCGGCGCGCGTCAGGGCCGGCGGGCCGGTACGGGGGCCGGCGCGGCCTCCTCCTCCGCCAGGCCGACGGGCCAGGTGTGGACGGGATCTCCCTTGTGCATCAGCTCGCTGTAGCGCCGGGTGATCGCGGCCAGCGCGCTGTCCCGGTCCATGCCGCCCGCGAGGGCCCGGTGGTAGGTGTCCACCTGCCAGGTCGCCCCGTTCGCCCGGCGCTGGCAGCGCTCTTCGATGATGCCGAGGTAGTGGTCGCGGTCGGCCGGCTCGATGCCCCACGCGTCCAGGCCCGCCGCCGCCATCGGCAGCAGCTCGTCCAGGACCAGCCGTACGGCGGGGACGCTCGCGAGGCCCCCGCCGCGGCCGCGGCGCGGCCACCGCAGCCGGGCGTCGATCCCGTACCGGCAGGCGGCGTCGAAATTGGCCTCGGCCTCGGCGAACGGCAGCCGGGTCCACACCGGGCGGGGCTCGTCGGCGAGGGTGCGCACGAGTCCGTAGTAGAAGGCGGCGTTCGCGACGACGTCGGCGACCGTCGGCCCGGCGGGCAGGACCCGGTTCTCCACGCGCAGGTGGGGCACCCCGTCGGCCACCCCGTAGACGGGCCGGTTCCACCGGTAGACGGTGCCGTTGTGCAGGACCAGCTCCTGCAGGCTCGGCACACCGCCCTCGGCGAGCACGCGCAGCGGCTCCTCCTCGTCGCAGATGGGCAGCAGGGCGGGGAAGTAGCGGACGTTCTCGGCGAAGAGCTCGTACACCGACTCCACCCAGCGCTCCCCGAACCAGGTCCGCGGCCGCACCCCCTGCGCCTGGAGCTCGGGCGGCCGGGTGTCGGTGGCCTGGGTGAACAGCGGCGGCCGCGATTCGCGCCACAGCTCGTGCCCGAACAGGAACGGCGAGTTGGCTCCGACGGCTATCTGTACGGCGGTCACCGCCTGGGCCGCGTTCCACACGTCGGCGAACCGGGCCGGCGTCACCTGCAGGTGCAGCTGTACGGAGGTGCAGGCGGCCTCCGGGACGATCGACCCGGTGCTCCAGGTGAGCCGCTCGACCCCGTCGATGTCGAGCAGGAAGTCCTCTCCGCGCAGCATGAGGATCTGCTCGTTGAGCAGCGAGTAGCGGTCCACCGCCGAGAGGTTGGCGGTGACCAGGTCGGAGCGGGTGATCGTCGGCAGGATGCCGATCATCACCACCCCGGCGTCGATCTCCGCGGCCTGCCGGTGGGCGTAGCCGAGCCCGGCGCTCAGTTCTTCGGCGAGCTGGTCGAATACCCGGCCGCCGAGCCGGTGCGGGAGGACGTTCACCTCCAGGTTGAACATTCCCAGTTCGGTTTGGAAATCCTGGCTCGCAATCCGCTCGAGAACCTGTGCATTCACCATGCGCGGCATCCCGTCCGCTCCCGCGAGATTCAGCTCGATCTCCAGCCCCATCATGTTCTTGGGGCGGTCGAACCTCTTCTCCGCCAGAAGCCGCTCCAGTCCCTCAAGACACTCGTGGAGCTTCCTCCGATACCGTTGCCGATCGGACAGGTCGAATCCGCCCGCCACGACCTTCTCCCCCATCGAAGCGTCCCTCCTCGAGTGGGCTCGCCCGGGCACCCGGGCGCGCGTGTACGGTCGATGATGCCCAAGCGGCGTGATCGATAACGCGGCGGGGCATGTGCGGCGGGGAGCGTGCGCCGGTTTGGCCGAAGGGCGCCATGGCACATTCACCTGGCAAGGCGCGGTATGCAATTTCCGCATCGGATTTGCCGGTTCCGTATAATCGGCGCTTTTCAGCCGAGCCCCTTTCCGGTAACCTCCGAGGTCAGCGCGACATGTTCGCGTGTATCCGACATGAATGCCATGACAGCGGGACCGGTAAGCGCCTTGTCGGCAACGGGCGGGACAGCTAGCCGAAACACTGTGTGAACACATGTCGTATAAACTCCGCAAACGAGGCAGAGAGTTGGCGCGCGGCCATTGCCCCTCAGCCCCCCTCTGGCCCCAGAATGCGACAGCGCCGTCCGCACCTGCCCCCGTTCCACAGGTCTCCCAAGTGAGAGGCGACCCACCATGCCGCTGCATGTCCCCCCGGCTCCCGCGCCCGCCCTGCGCAGCGTCCTCGCGGCACTCGGTTCCCCCACGGCCCTCGCGGCGGGTACTCCCGCCCTGCGCGCCTTCCAGGGTCCGCTGACCGCCGAACTGCCCCTGCCGGTCCACGTACTCGACCGGCTCGGCATGGCCCAGCCGGCCGTCGGGGCCCGCCCGCCCCGCACCCGGCTGACCGGCTGGCGGTTCCTGATCCGCGGCGGCGACCGCCACGTCGCCGCCGCCGACACCCGGCTGACGCCGGACGGCTGGGTCTTCTCCCATTTCTTCGAAGGCCCCTACGTCGCCGCCACCGAGCGCGCCCTGCGCCAGGCGGAGTCGCTCGGCAAGAACTACCAGCCCCGGCTGCTGTCCGTACCGGAGCTGTACATGTTGACCCTCTGGCTGCACGGGTCGGTCGGTGCCGATGCCTCCGCCGGGCTGCCCGCCGCCGCGGACCTGCTGGTTCCGCTGGCACCGGCGCCGCCCGGGATCGCCGCGTACCGGCCGCATCCGGTGTCCGAGCTGCTGCCCGTGATGACCCACCGGCTCACCCCGCCGGCCCCGCCGGTCCGCCCGCCGCTGGCCGCGCCCGCCGCCTGACCGGCCGCCCCACCCGTACGACCCATTCGGTCTAGCCCGCTCGTGCCATTCCCGAACCACCCGAAATGACAGGGGAGTTGGGTTGAACCGCCCGCACGAGTGATGCGTCATCAATCTGTGAGGACAGCTGCCGGAAATCCCTGCGGACGCGAGTCCCGAGGGGAACACTGGGACCCTGACCACACCGAGACGTTGATACGGGGGGCGGCCATGAACAAGGCATCGAGCCGCAGCACACAGACCACACCGCAGCGAAAGAACGCATCCATGTGCCAGCACCAGCCAGCGTGCCCGTCAGCCGACTCCGCCGACCGGGAGGCCGCCAAGCCGGTGGCCAACCACCCGGAACAGGGCTGGAGCCTGCTGTGCAACGGCGTCCTGCTCTTCGAGGACACCGGTGAGCTGCTGCCGGACGGCCAGATCATCGCACCGCACCGTCCGCTGGCGGCGGCGCACGTGGTGAAGGCGGCCTAGCCGACCACAGCGCTGACGAGAACAGTAGAGAAGCGGGGGCGCGGGGGGGGGGGCCCGGGCGGCGGGGGGGGGAGGGGAAAGCCGGGGGGGGGAGGGGTAGGGTTAGGGATAGGGGGGGGGTGGGGATGGTTGTTTGGGTATAAGTG